>NZ_LIYC01000018.1:0-89299 GCF_001418765.1 Gordonia sp. HS-NH1 | reverse complement strand
CATCAAACTGGCCGTTGACAGCATTTCTCACCGAGATGGACCCCCGACCGCGTAGAGCTTCTCGCTAGATGTCTTCAACGGGGCATGTCGGGCCTCGACGCGGACGAGTCACTGATTGTTTCGGCAACGATCGACGAAATGTCCGAGTGGTTACGGTGGCGAGAACCGGACGTCCAAGGGCAGCTCGTCAAGCGGGTGACCGATGTCGTCGAGGCCATCTCGGACGGCGATGCGAACGCCTTGTTCATGATTCGCGCATCCACTGACATGTCGGGCGAAGACATCGTCGGCATGATTCAGCGCCCGTCGACGCCGGTCGAACCTGTGACGGACGTCCGCGTGCTGGTAGCCGAGGCACTTCGGTCCATTGACAGCGGTTCACCGCTGCACGTGCCGTTGATCGACCGCGAGCAGGAGAGATGGTCACTCCGTGTGCGCTTCACACGATCGGGTACGAGCACCATCGCGGTTCTATTCGATGGACTCGACGCCACATCTGACGCACCATAGTTCGCTACTTCATCCGCGATACCAGGAGGACGGTTCCGCAGGTGCACCGATCCATCGCCACCGTAATCCGGCATACGTCCCTCAGCGCGTGTGGCGCCCCGTGACGACCCTCGAGATCGTCCGACACGCACTGCCGCTGCGCATAACGCGATGCGAGCTGAACGACTACAGCTTGCACATCGGTGGCATGGAGTGGCATCTGAACACCACGTGTCCGTATGCGATCGACACGGCTGAGGGGGAGTTCAGCGACGACTCCGCACCGAGCGAACTCGAAGAACTGGCTAGTCGACTGATCGGCACGACAGTGACGGTCGTCGAATCGAACAACGACATGGACGATCCCAGGTTCTCGCTGGACGAGGGCATCCGGATCTCGCTAACAGCAGACCCGAACGATCCGTACGAACCCTGGACGATGCGGGTGCCGGGCATCCTCTTGATCGGAAGTTCACCGTCCGAGATCGAGCATGTCCGCACCACAACGCGGGTGGTCGAACCCGGAGAGCTCGATGGCCTCGGCGAAGTGCGTGGCGTGCGGAGCTTCCCGCCGGGATGGTCGGTGTCAACCGACGAGTGGACCGTTGTCGTCGCGTGCCCCTGGCAGGTCGATCCACCGGTGGGGCACGCCCGCCATCTCGCCGGCCCGGCGCCCGCGGCTATCGGCATGCAGCTAGAACGCATCCGATACTCAGCCCGCCAGTGCGTCTTTGAGTTCAGCGACGAGCATCGCGTCATTGTGACGTCCGATGCCGGACGAGCCCCCTGGTTCATCAGCAATCGCGCAGCAGGCGTCTCCATCGTGGGCTTACCACTCGAGCCTCGAGATGCCCGCCAAGCCATTGACGGAGTCGCCGGTGCTTGATTCGACAGCGGAAGTAGTGCCGATCCTGATCGACGAGGCCCGTTCGCTGGTCGCGGCGTACACAGCGGGCAGTCTGTCTCTTGACCGCCTCGCCTGGCGACTGGAATCGGCCGTCAATGCCCTCGGCGACGCCGGCTGGCCGCGGTACTACGACCTCTGGGAGACCTGGGCGGAGATCGGAATCGAGAACGCGGTGTGTCTATATAGGAATCGAGATCCGAATCAGCAACTGATCGGATCGCTCTTCTCAGATTTCGAGGCGGTGCTCGATGATTCTCGTCTGTAACGACCTCTACCGTCCTGACGCCCTCAGCGGCACTGCCGCATTCGCGCTGACCGAAGGACACCGTTATACCTGTGTCGCCCACGCTGTGGTCAACGAGTCGTCGCGATTCCTCACAGTCGATGACCACGGCGTGATCGGATGGATCGATGGGCGATACTTCGACACCATCGAAGTCATTCGTCCGTTACCGCTTTCGTCGGCGTGGGGCGTGGCCGCAGAGCACTTCGCGAATGACTGGTGGCGGGTCAGCATCGCGCATCGATCGCTTTTGCCGCTCATGGACCGACTCGACGACGGTTTCATCGTCGGGGATCCGGACTTGGTTGCGTCGGTGAAGTTCGCCGTCCGAACCGAGTCTGCACGCGATGCAATCGTTCTCAGACTGGCCAGGTTCGAGGGCGGGTACTACGGATGGACGGAACTCTCGAGCTGGGCGCTGGACCAGTTGAATGAGTCGTCCAGTAAGGCCTTCTGGATTTTCTCCGACGAGCAGACGATGGTTCTGGCAGAGATCAGCGCACGCGTGGATGCGCCCACTGACACGGAAACATTCGTCGAAGGCCTCTTTCCGCGTCTGTGACGTCGTCCGCACACTGCTTTCTCTTGCTTCCGCGCTGTTCGAGACATTTTGGCCCGTACTTGTTCATTTCGACGACGAAACTTGCTTGCGCATTTACAGCGAGGTCTCAGCCACAGTCAGGCTGACAGTCGAGTCCGTCGACGAGCCATTTCCGCCGTCCATTCAAGTGTCAGGCAAGGTCGCGACTGTCCGAGTTGCCACCGGGCGAGTCTCCCTCCTCGAGGTGAAGGAGACACCTTGGGCGGCAATGTTTGTGTTCGACCACTCGGAGCCTCTCGGCGTTGCTCTTGGCGAGACCACTCGTAACGGCGACATCGAGATGATTCCGGATTCCTTCGTCGTGATCCGCGACCGGGAAACCGCCGAGCGCTACTCTTTCGACGGCAGCCCGAGCGGAGCCTGGGGCAAGCCCTTATCACCGAACTAGGCGTCGCAGTACCGACTCTACGAGGGCGTTCCCTGGCAGTGCGGCCTGCATCGGCACCATTGTTGAGAACTCTGACCGGTGCAGCACCATGCGGAGATCGATGGCCGATGACGACTCGACCGCGGGACGTCCTCTCAGATCTGGTCCCGACTGACCACACACTAACCGGCGAGGTTCCCGGTCGATCCGACGAGTTGGGCCGCCACGCACGGTGCGGTCCCGCCCGCGGCGAACGTGCCGATGTTGAACCCAGCACGACACCGGGGTAGCGGGTGGCTCGGAGGAACCAGCGGGAGCGACGATGCCGAGCGGATCGTTCGGACCGTCGAATCACATCCGATCGGAACGCCGACAGGTGATACAACACAGACGATCCCACCGACATGTCGGGGGGATCGTCTGTGTAGCAGGGTCAGGCGTCAATCACGGATGAACCCCTCGCTTGTTGAGCCACGCCTGCGGATCGATCTTGGTGCCGTTCGCGTCCCAGACCTCGTAGTGGAGGTGAGGTCCGGTGGACTGGCCGCGGTTGCCGACGGTCGCGATCTTCTCACCGGCGCGAACCTTCTGGCCGGGACGGACGAAGCTCTGGTCGACATGCCCGAAGACGCCGACGGTGCCGTCGTCCTGCTTCACCCGGACCCACTGGCCGAACCCGGAGGCGGGGCCGGACTCGAGGACGACACCATCGGTCACGGCATAGATGGGGGTTCCGACCTTGTTGGCGATGTCGACTCCATTGTGGTGGGTTCCCCATCGCGGGCCGTAGCCGGAGGTCACGGTGCCACTGACAGGCTTCACAGCCTTCTTGATGCCAGGAATACCGGGGTTGCCGGGACCGAACACCGACGGCGGCAGGACGTCGCGAGCCAAGTCGTCGATCTCGGGCGGCAGAACCAGGCCGGCCGGCAGCTTGACGTTGTCGGGCAGAGCGATCTTCGGCGCAGGCGGGGGAGCGGGCTGGGCCGTCGCCTGCGCTGCGGTACCGGCCGTCAGGCTGACAGCACCGACGAACGCGGCGAAGGCGCCGGTTCGCACAGCCGTGCGGGTGGTCGAGCGCGAGGCGGCGCGATGACGCCCGGGCCCCGACGCGCGCGGCGTCGAGTCGAGCAGGGCGCGGGTGGCGGGGCGCGTCGTGGTCTGGGCGTTCAGGCGGTGTTGAGGCACAGCGTTGTCCATCTCAGGTTGGGTAACGGTTCGGTATCGGCAAGGACACGGCGAGGTTACCCACGCAGACATAAGCGGACCCTGAGAGTGCTCGCTCATCGTCCGCAGAATCGCAGTTCACACGCCCAGAGAGATCTGGGTCACACCCGCCGATCTCCGCCGTGGCACCGTTGAACCATGCCCGATCCCGAACACACCCCCGACGGCCACCACATCATCGTCAACGGCCGGAAGTGGCGGGCGACGGATCCGTTGATCCCGGACGAACGCCGAGCCGAACTGCAGTCGATCCTCATGGCGTGGCGTCGGGACGTGAAACGGACGAAAGGCGCACCCGAGTCACGCCAAGGCGTCCAGGCCGCGAAGGTTGCGCTCGGGGAGCGCGGTACCCCGTGGTGGGAGCAGAGCGACGAGGAGCGCCGGCAGAGGTGGGAGACTGACGTCCCGCGACCCGAAGCAGAGGGTTGACGGGCTCGCCACTGCTCACGAGCGGTCGGAATGCCTATCGGCCGGCCCGCCGACCCGGCTGACGTGCCCAACCTCGGATATCGCCCTCCAATTCTCGCGGCCCTTTGTCGAGTGCCATTCCGGGCACGATCACTTAGAAGGCCCGCATCTCTCCATTGACATGCAAGTGGCGACTTGCCTATTGTCAGGTGTGGCCGATGTGTTCCATGCACTCGATGACTCGACGAGGCGGGCAATCCTCGACGAGCTGGTCGAGCGCGACGGCCAGACGTTGTTCGAGATCTGCGGTCGTCTCACATCGCGGCGTGGGCTGAACCTGAGCCGGCAGGCGATCTCGCAGCATCTGGGCGTCCTGGAGTCCGCCGGACTCGTTCACACCGAGAAACGTGGACGCTCCAAATTCCACTACTTCGACCCCGCACCGCTCGGCGAGATCACCGACCGATGGCCCACCCCTCGAAAGGACCTCCCATGAGGCTCACACTGATGTCCGTCTTCGTAGACGACCAGCGCAAGGCGCACGAGTTCTACACCCAGATACTGGGATTCACCACGCGACACGACATCCCGATGGGGGAGAACACGTGGTGGCTCACCGTGGTCTCACCCGAGGACCCCGAGGGCATGGAGCTCCTCCTCGAACCGTCCGGCCACCCCGCGGTCAAGCCCTACCGCGATGCGCTCATCGAAGATGGAATTCCGTTGGCGCAGTTCGCCGTCGACGATGTTCAGGCCGAGTACGAGAGACTACGCGGCCTCGGTGTGGAGTTCACCCAGGAACCCACCGACATCGGACCTGCGGTTGTCGCGGTCTTCGACGACACGTGCGGCAACCTCATCCAGATCGCTGCAACGAAAGACGTTGCCCCGCAGTGACTACTGCTGAGTAGCCAGCGGCGGTGCCGTGTCGACCGGCGCAACAGGCAGTTGAGCCTGCCCGGCCGGCGCTTCGAGCGGAGGTATCTCGACCACGCGGTATGGCAACTTCAGCTGTGACTTCTCAACCACAGCGGTCCACGCGCCGATGTTCGTTGCCTTCTTCTTGCGGGACCCGACGTTGTCGTTCCACCGAGTCAACGCAGGAGCGGCGATGTACAGCGGGGCGGCACGATCGTTCGCTTTCGCCTCGAGCAGACGTGACTGACCTTTGTGGCGAATGGTCTTGCCGCGCATGCGGAGCGGGCCGAACGCGAGCTTGAACACGTTGACGATGCCGTACATGGCGTTCATCGACTTGTTCGTGGTGTATTTCCGATCCGCGGGGTCGATGGGGTATCGGATCGGGGTGAACCGGTCGTACGAAAACTGCAAACCGGCGAGCGTCGCCTCGCGCACCATCCAGGACAGACTCAGTTCCGACGGCTCGGTGATCGCCAGACCCCCGCCGATGTCTGAGTGGACGCCCTCGAACCACACCTGCTTGACATCGATCTTGCCCTGATCCTCGTCCTTGACCTCCCAGACGCAGGGGTCGAACGTCAGCCGGCGTTCGTCGATGGCGAGTGCCTGCCGGGCCACTTCGACGTTCCTGCCCAGGTTCACATCGTGGAACTTGTGCTTCACACGAGTGATACCAGGGACGCCGAGCGCACCGACGGTGTCGAAGACGCCGATGAATTTGACCGGCACCCGGGTGCCCGGGGTAGATGCCGGTCGGTTCTCTCGCTTCATCCGGTAGTACCGCAGGACCGTTTCGAACAGATTCTCCGTCGGGTTCTCGGCAAGTTCGAGCGGCGTGACCAGGCCGACGTGCCAGATCATCCCGGCGAGACTCCGGGCGGTGTACGCGCCGCGGCTGAAGCCGAAGACGAAGATCTCGTCGCCGGGCTCGTAGTTGAGAGCGAGAAAGCGGTAGGCATCGATCAGGTTGGCATCGAGACCCCGCCCGAAAGCCCCGCCGATGACACGGTCGGACCAACTCGACCCGGTACCGACGCCGTTGACGTAGTGGACCAGCTGGACCGCGCCGTCGTCGGCATCGGTGGTGACGGCTCGGGCGATCTTCTCGACATTCGAAATTCTCGGGTCTTTCGACGACTTCCACGTGCCGTCACAACAGACCACCAGACGCTTCTTCATTTTTCCGACCCTCCACAGGCTCGCGCGCGGCCCACCCGGGTCACACGGTAACCCCTTTTCACGGCTTGATGCGATGAGTGTCGGTCGTACGGTTTACTGCGGTCATGAGGTTGATGGACGTAACCACCCGCCGATTGGCGATCATCTGTACCGCCGTGTTTGGTGCCCTGCTGATCGCAGGACTCGGTCCCGGCCCGGCGACGGCCGCACCTCCCACTGCCGGCCTCGATCCAGTACTGGCGACGGCCTACCAGCAAGCGTCGAACTCTGCTCGCGCGCAGGGGGTTCCGCTGTGGATCACCTCCGGGAAGCGAACACACGCCCAGCAGCGCCAGATGTGGCGGGACGCGATCGCGACCTACGGCAGCCCGGCAGCCGCACGACGCTGGGTTCTGCCGCCCGAGCAATCGCCGCACGTGCGCGGCAAGGCCATCGACGTCGGCCCACGAGGAGGCGCCGCCTGGCTCGAACGCACCGGTCACCGCTGGGGCCTGTGTCGAACCTTCGCCAACGAGTGGTGGCACTTCGAGATCGCCACCGTCCCCGGCCTGCCATGTCCCGCGATGTGGCCCGACGCGGCGGCCCGTGCCGATCGGTTGGGGTGACCCTTCGTGACGGCCCTCCGCAAGCTCCGGGCCTCCTCAGGGGACGGGGAGTACGGCCGTCCGCAAGCTCCGGGCCTCCTCAGGGGGCGGGGAGGGGTCCACCGTCCGCAAGCTCCGGGCCTCCTCAGGGAGCGGGGGCACGGCCCTCCGCAAGCTCCCGGCCTCCCTCAAGAGGCGGGGAGCGGTAGGGACGACGGAGAAACTTCGGAAAGATGTCGAATGGCGCGCGGCACGGTCGTCATCACTGCACACGGACCGATGAGCGGCCCGCTGGACGAGAGGTCAGATCATGCACTACTCGCTTCTGCTGCACTACCCGGAGATGGATGCCGCAACCCTCGGTGAGGAGGCCCTCGCCCAAGGCCAGGCGGCCTTCTCCGCCTACACCCGCGCGCTCCAAGACGCCGGCGTGCTCGTGAGCGCCGAAGTCCTGCAGCCCTCGGAGGTCACCACGACGCTGCGCAAGGTCGACGGCCGGCTCGTCGTGCAGGACGGTCCGTTCGCCGACACCAAAGAGCAACTCGGCGGAACCGTCGTCATCGACGTCGCCGACCTCGACGCCGCCATCGAGTGGGCAGGTCAGGCACCGCCGATCGAATGGGGAGTCGTCGAGATCAGGCCGGGCGCGACCTACACCGTCGAAGGATCGTGGACCCCCAACACGTGACCGGACGAGAAGCGCACACCGCTGCCGAACACGCTGCCCGCGAATCGTATTCGCGACTGGTGGCGCTTCTCGCCGCATCCTCCGGGGACCTCGCTCTCGCGGAGGATGCGCTGGGCACCGCCTTCGAACGGGCACTCGTCACCTGGCCGTCGGACGGGGTGCCGGCGAATCCGGAGGGCTGGCTGCTCACCGTCGGGCGCAATCAGCAGCGTGACGCCTGGAAGTCGGCAGCGCACCGCACGTCGACGGTCCTCGACGACACCATCTCTCATGGAGCGACCGCCGTGACCCCGTTCGACGACGTGGACCCCGACGCCATCCCCGACAAGCGGCTCGAGTTGCTGTTCACCTGTGCTCATCCGGCCATCGACGCTGCCGCCCGCACTCCGCTGATGCTGCAGTCGGTCCTCAACTTCGAGGCCGCCGACATCGCGGACGCCTTTGCGGTCGCACCGGCGACGATGTCGCAGCGCCTCGTACGCGCCAAACGCCGGATCCGCGACGCGCGGATCCCGTTCGTCGTTCCCGACCGGGAGGCCATGCCGGAACGGCTGCCCGCCGTTCTCGAAGCCGTCTACGGGTGTTTCGCAATCGCGTGGAACGATGCGGACGGGGCCGATCCCGACACCGTCGAATCGATGGCGGGGGAGTCGCTCTACCTGGCCGTCACGCTCGCCTCGCTGCTCGACGAACCGGAGGCATGGGGTCTCGCCGCGCTGATCGCGCTGTCGCTGTCACGTGCCCCGGCGCGAACCGGTCCGTTCGTCCCGCTTGAAGAGCAAGATCCCGCGACCTGGGACGCGGCGCTCATCCGTGACGGCGAAGCGATGCTCCGACGGGCGTCGTCGTTCGGCCGACCGCACGGTCGGTTCCAACTCGAGGCGGCGATGCAGTCCGTGCACGCCGACCGCGCTCGCACCGGTGTTGTGGATTGGGTGTCGTTGGAGTCGTTGGCAGCCGCCCTCGTCGCGATTGCGCCGACACTCGGTGCGCGCACCGCCCACGCAGCGATCGTCGGACGGGCGAGTTCGCCACAGGACGGGCTCGCACTCCTCGAGCGTCTGGACGGCGAACCGGGAGTCGCCGACTTCGGACCGTTCCATGCCGCGCAAGCCGATCTGCTCGTTCGGGCCGGTTCGTACGATGCGGCGCGAAAGCACTACGAGCAGGCGGCAGCGGTCACTCGCGACAAACGCGCGAACGAATATCTTCGACGACGTGCACGTGACGCGCGGTTGCCGTGAGTCACGAACTTCGCTGACTGGGTAGGCATTTCCGTCGACTGGGCAGGCTCTTCCGTCGACTGGGTAGGCCTTCACGTCGACTGTGCGTCGACCTGCATCGACTGTGCACATCCGACCGGCCCCGCCGCCACCCGATCCGCACAGGGCCGTCGCGCCGCAGCAATTGCGCCCAGGCACTGAGTTGCGTCCAAGCGAAACGCGAAATGGATGTGACTGGAGTTCACCACGGCCATGGACAAACGCACAGTCAACGCAATGTGACGCACAGTCAACGGATGCGTCCACCACCCGAACCGCGGGAATGCCTGAATCTGGCAACGCCGACGACCTAATGTGTGACACGGGACACAACAGTGCCGGACCCTCGCCGAGGGCGTTCACTACGGGTCGAGTCCGCTCGACGAATGGGAGGCAGTCATGACTGCAAGTGCCGAGGTCGCCAGCAATTTGACCACCGAGCCGTATCGCTCGCGACGCAATCACTGGAACAACCAGGTTCGCCGGCACGCGATGATGACCCCGGACAACACCGCGATCACCTACCTCGACACCAACACGACATGGAAAGAGCTCGACGATCGGTCACGCGCCTTCGGTGCGGCACTCCATCGGCGGGGTGTCCGGTTCGGTGATCGTGTCCTGATGGCCCTGCTCAATCGCACCGAGTACATCGAGGCGATTCTCGGGGCGACGCTGATCGGTGCCATCCCGGTACCGGTGAACATCCGGATGAGTCCGGCCGAGGTCGCCTACCTGGTCACCGACAGCGGAGCGAAGATCGTTGTCACCGAGACCCTGCTCGCGCCAGTCGCCGACGCGGTCGCCGGGTCGACCGGGCAGATCGACACCATCATCGTCGTCGGTGGCAGCAACAACGAGTCCCATCTCGACTTCGAGACCCTTCTCGCCGAGGACGCTGCTGACCTGCCGGAGGTCGACGTACCCGAGGACACCGTGGCGGTCATCATGTACACCTCGGGAACCACGGGAAAACCCAAGGGCGCCATGCTCACCCATCAGAACATCCAGGCGCAGGCGGTGACGACGATCGCCACCACCAACGGCCAATCCGACGATGTCGCCTCGATCGTGCCGCCGCTCTTCCACATCGCCGGGATCGGCGGGTTCGCACCGATCTTCTACCGCGGGGTGCGCGCGGTCCTGCATCCGCTCGGCGCGTTCGACCCCGACACCATGCTCGACACACTCGAACGCGAGGGCGTCACGTCGATCTTCATGGTGCCGGCCCAGTGGCAGGCGGTGTGCGCCGCGCAGAAGGCGCGGCCGCGCAACCTCAAGCTGCGCACCATGAGCTGGGGCGCGGCACCGGCGTCGGACACCATCCTCAACGCGATGAACGAGTCCTTCCCCGACGCCGCGAACATGACCGCGTTCGGACAGACCGAGATGTCGCCGGTGACCACGATCCTCGAGGGCAAGGATGCGCTGCGCAAGCTTGGTTCCATCGGCAAGGTCGTCCCGGCCGTCACCGCGCGCATCGTCGACCCACTGATGAACGACGTCAAACCCGGCGAGGTGGGGGAGATCGTCTACCGCGGGCCCAACATGATGATCGGCTACTGGAACAAGCCCGAAGCGACCGCAGAAGCCTTCCGCGGCGGCTGGTTCCACTCGGGCGACCTGGTGCGCCAGGACGAGGAGGGCTTCCTCTATGTCGTCGACCGCGCGAAGGACATGATCATCTCTGGTGGGGAGAACATCTACTGCGCCGAGGTCGAAAACGTCCTCTATGGACACCCCAGTGTCAGCGAGGCGGCGATCATCGGCCGGGCAGACGAGAAGTGGGGCGAGGTGCCGGTAGCGGTGGTGGTGTTGGCCGAGGGCGTCGAGGATCTCACCCTGGCCGAGCTCGAACCGCATCTGAACGAGAACCTCGCCCGGTTCAAGCATCCGAAGGATCTGGTGATCATCGGCGAACTCCCGCGCAACGCCGGCGGCAAGGTCGTCAAACCACGACTGCGGGAGGCCTACGGCAGCAAGGACGCCGGTCTGGCCGACTGAACGGTCTTCGTCCCGGCGGCGTGACCGACCCGGGCCCGGTGAATCGACTGGGCCCGGGAGCGAGTCACTCGGGGTCGGCGAAGCGCGCTTCGCGTCGCGACATCCCGGCGTGTACCGCTTCCATCTGATTGGGTGACCCCATCAGACCGACCTGGAGTCGGCTCTCCAGCATCAGCGCTCCCGCCGGGTCCGTGCCCGCCCACGACTCGTCGTAGAGCCGCTTGGCGGCGCGGACAGCGTGCGGCGACTTCGACGCGATCTCGTGCGCGAGGTCGAGTGCGGCGGTGAGCGGATCGTCGACGACGCGAGTGACCAGGCCGAGCCGATGGGCCTCGGTGCCGTCGATGATCCGGCCGGTGAACGTGAGTTCCTTTGCCACATCCGCGGACACGAGTCGCGGCAACGTCTGGGTGATGCCCATGTCGGGCACCAGACCCCACTTGACCTCCATGATGGACAGCCGCGCGTCGGGGGTCGAGTACCGGATGTCGGCGCCCAGCGCGATCTGCAGGCCACCGCCGAAGCAGTTGCCGGTGATGGCGGCGATCACCGGCGCCGGGATCCGGCCCCAGTCCAGCGACACTCGCTGCGCGTGGTTGCCGAGCACGCCCGGTTCGCGCTCCAGTAGCGAGTTCACGCTGCCGCCCTGACCCAGACTCGACACGTCCAGTCCGGAGCAGAAGCTCTTGCCCGAACCGTGGACCACGACGGCGCGGACGCGCTTGTCCTCGGCCAGGGTGCCGGTCACCTCGATGAGGGCGTCGAACATCGCCGGGTCGAGAGCGTTGTGCTTGTCGGCTCGGTTGAGGGTCGCGGTGGCGACCCCCGCGTCGTCGATGTCCACGACGATCCGCTGCTCGGTCATCTGTCTACGTCCGATCTGTGGTGGGGTGCTTGATCTCTCGAAGCTGGCGGCCACGGCGCCGGTAGCGCCAGATGAAGTAGCCGACGCCGACCGCGAGAACCGCGCCGATGATCACGCCCCACGCGGTGGCGGCACGGAAACCGGGCGCCTCGACGTCGAAGATGCGCTCACCGGCATGGGCGCCGTTCCCGCCACCGGCGACCACGGTGAGGGTGAGCAGATTGGGGACCGCGACGATCACGCCGAGAACAGCGAACATGATCGTCGGGACGTTCTTCATCCGACCGCGGTAGACGAAGGACAGCGTGAAGAACAGCACCGGCACAAAGGTGCAGACGATCCCGAGGACCAGGCCGGTGCCGATGCCGCGACTGAACGAACCCTCGACACGCTGTCCGATCTGACCGGCCCACCAGCGGGGCAGGAATGCCTCGAGAATGAAATAGGTGACCACGAGCAGCGCAGCGATGACGAGTCCGATCACCACCTTCTTGACGACGGCGTTCGCGCGTTCGCCCGCGGTCGGCTTGACCGGCGTCGCGTCTGTCGTCGGGTCGGTCGCCGGCGCCGTACCGGGCTCGCTCCCGACGGGATACGAGGCGGACGAAGGAGTGGTTCCCGGTGGCGACCCGGCGGGCGGCACCGCTCCCGGCGGGTACGCACCTGACGACGGCTGTCCCGGTCCACCCGGCGTCGGGGGATGTCCGGATGGATTCGCCGAGAACGGTTCGTTGCTCATGGGCCGAGTCTATGCGCGGGTGGCGAGCTGACCGCCGAGAAGAGCGGCACGGTCACTCCGCCTTACGGATGCCGCCGTAGATGCCGCGACGGACGATCCATGGCTGCAGGATCGTGTCGACCGACCAGGCGGGGAAGCGGAACGGGCGGCCGTTGGGCGCGAACACCTGCAGACCGTCGGCCTGCACCCCGAGCACCGAACCCCACCTTCGCCGCGGCGGAACGTAGCTCCGCACCCGGTCGGGCCGTCCGGCGAGGTCGGCGCGGATGTTGTGCGCGAGCAGGCGATCGGCCCGGTTGCGGGCCGAGCTGCGGAGGTCGTCGGTCGCCGCGACGTCGCCGATCGCGTACACGAATTCGACACCGGGGATCCGTAGTTCGGCCGTCACACGGACGAAGCCCGACGGGTCGAGGACATCCGGCGGCAGCCATTCCGTGTTCGGCGTGACCCGGCCGATGGCCCACAGCACGGCGTCGGCCTCGACCGCCGGTTGCCCGGTCGAGAAGCTCACCGGCCCCGGCGTGATCTCGTCGCAGCCGAATCCGTCGGGCACGGCCGCGCGGTGGCCGCCGTGCACGCCGACCCCGAGCCGGCGCAGCCGCGCGAGGACCGTGGCCCAGGTCCGCGGATGATGGTGTGGGAGGGCGCGTTCGCCCGGGTGATAGAGATCGATGCTCTTGTCCGGCCAGGTCCGCGCCAGGTTGGCGGCGGCACTCACCGCAGCCGCCCCGCCACCGATGACGGCGATGGAGGCGGCCTCGGCGAACCGCTCGTGCGACGACCGTAGGTCGGCGTCGATGTCCGCGGCGGACTGCAGGTCCGGTTGTCGCCAGAAGCCGTTGCGGACCCCGGTGGAGATGACCAGCGCATCGAAACCCTCGACGCTCTCGGAGCCGGCGGCATCGACGACGGTGACGGTGCGGTTGTCGAGATCGGCGGCCGTCAGCGTGCCGTGGACTGTCCGGATATCGTCGAGTTTGCGGAAGCGTCCGAACGGGATTCGGTAATCACGTGCCCAGGCGTCGGGCCGGCTGATCCGCAGACCGAGTTCCTGCCCGCTGACGAGTCCCGGCTTCGACGAGATCCCCACGACATCGACGTGCGAGGCGAGGTGGATCGCGGTCAGCACTCCGGAGTCACCGAGACCGGCGACGACGACCCGCGGTCGGCTCACGCAGAGACCTGATCCGGCGGGTGCGCGGCCGAGCGTGGCGGGCGTGGGACGAAGCGCGGTACCCGGTCGATGACGTCCTGATAGCCGGGGCGTCGCTCGAGACTCCGCTTCTCCATCATCGGGATGCTCGCACCGAGGAACATCGCCAGCATCAGCACCGCTCCCACGAACAGCCACCACCAGTCACCGGGTGAGGCGGCGAGCCCGAACAGGGCCATCGACACCCAGAACATGACCTCCCCGAAGTAATTCGGGTGGCGCGACCACGCCCATATGCCCGTGTCCAGGACGGCGCCCGGCGTCCGGTGAGCGGCGAACCGACGCAGTTGCCCGTCGGCGACGTACTCGAGCAGTGTGGCGGCGAGTCCGACGACGGCCGCCACGGCGGTCAGCCATGCCACGACGCCGCCGGTGTGGGTGACCGCCACGTAGACCGGGATCATGCCGAGGAACACCTGGACGGTGGGGAAGACGTGGATCGCCATCAGGTCGACGGGCAACTCCGCGCGTCCGGCCCCGGATTTGAGCATCGGATAGCGCCAGTCCTCGTGCTGCAGACCCGGCCAGCCGATCGCCCAGTTGGCGGTGAGACGAATCGCCCAGGCACCGACGACGACGGCGATGACCCAACAGTGCACCGCGTCGATCCCGAGGTCGCCTGCCGCCCACCAGTAGATGAGGAGCGCGGGCGGCACCACACTCCAATAGGCGTCGTAGAAGCTGGAATTGCCGTAGTACCTGCTGAACGCGAAGATCACCAGCGTGGCCAGCAGATCGGCGATCAACGTGTCGAGCCACAGGTGGCCGGTGGCCGGACCCCAGATCAGCCAGGCCGCGGCGACGGCAAAGGCGATCACATAGGCGAGGGTGACGCGGACGAACGAACCGGTGCGACTGATGGCGGTGTCGGTGCTCACGGGCGTGTCCACTCGGTCACAGCTGTTCTTCGATGGACCCGGCGAGTTTCTCCGGCTTGGTGGTCGGGGCATACCGCGCGACGACCGACCCGTCCCGGTCGATCAGGAACTTGGTGAAGTTCCATTTGATGCGCCCGCCGAGGACGCCGGACTTCTGGTCCCGCAGCCATGCGAACAGCGGGTGGGCGTCGGGACCGTTCACGTCGACCTTCGCGAACATCGGGAACGTCACGTCGTAGGTCAGCGAGCAGAAGTTCTTGATCTCGTCCTCGTCACCGGGCTCCTGGTGCCCGAACTGATCGCAGGGAAAGCCGAGGACGCGCAGCCCCTTGTCGGCGTAGTCGCGGTGCAAGGCCTCCAGACCGCGGTACTGCGGGGTGAATCCGCACTGCGAGGCGGTGTTCACGATGAGCAGGGGACTGCCCTGGAATTCCGAGAGTTCGACGGGGTTGCCGTCGATACCGGTGGCGGTGAAGTCGTACGCAGAGGTCATGACCCTACGCTACGTGCCGATCAAGCACTTGCTCGGGAGAACCGTCGAAGGACTTCGGATCACTCCCCGAAGCGTTCCGTCCGGATGCGGGT
This sequence comes from Gordonia sp. HS-NH1, assembly GCF_001418765.1. Classification (NCBI taxonomy): domain Bacteria; kingdom Bacillati; phylum Actinomycetota; class Actinomycetes; order Mycobacteriales; family Gordoniaceae; genus Gordonia; species Gordonia sp. HS-NH1. The sequence continues at coordinate 74,099 of NZ_LIYC01000018.1, read as the reverse complement.
CCGGTCGTGGCCGGCGTCGACCATCCACTGGGCGCAGTTCTCGACGAAGCGGTTCGGCCCACAGATGAACACCGTCGGCGACGTCGCGGGATCGAGCGTGAGTCCGGCCAGTTCGTCCGCGGTGAGGCGGCCCGGGGGTCGCGTCGCCTCCTCGGGCCCGACGCGGGTGTGGATGAGGTGAACATCCATGCGCCGGTGGTCGATCAGCTGCCGGAACTCGTCCCGGTAGTAGACGCGGTCGGGACTACGGACGGAGTAGACGAGTGAGAACGGCGTCTGCGGCGCCTCGACCTCGCGACTGCGGATCATCGACATGAGCGGCGCGATACCGGAGCCGCCGCCGATCAGCTGGACGGGGCGGTCGTCGCCGGACGGCCACGTGAACCAGAATCCGTGCGGATCGCTGATCTCCAGCGGGTCACCGGGCTCGACGACGTCGACCAGGTACGGCGACACCTCGCCGTCATGGAGTCGTTCGACGGTGACCTCGACCGAGCGGGTCTCGCGGACGTCGGACAGCGAGTAGGCCCGCGCGGTGGAGTAGCCGTCTTCGGCGGTCAGGCGGATGTCGACGTGTTGGCCGGGCAGCGCGTGGATGGCCTCGGGAAGGGCGAGGCGCAGCGTCCGCGCGGTCGGGGTGATGTCGACAACCGAGGTGACCGTCGTGAGATGCCAGGTCGTCACGAGTAGCGCTGCTCGCGCCAGGGGTCGCCGTACATGTGGTATCCGCGCTCCTCCCAGAAACCGGGTGCGTCCTCGGTCATGAACCGAAGTCGCCGAACCCATTTGGCACTTTTCCAGAAGTACAGGTGCGGCACCAGGAGTCGTGCCGGACCGCCGTGCTCGGCGGCGAGCGGTTCGCCGTCGTAGGTGTCGGCGATCCAGCCGCGCCCGCCGACGAGATCGGCGAGCGGCACATTGGCGGTGTAGCCGCCGTGGCAGTGCGCCATCACATACGGTGCGGGCTCCCACGGCAGCGCCTGCAGCAGCGTGTCGAACGAGACTCCGCGCCACCGCGTGTCGAACTTCGACCACCGTGTGACGCAGTGGATGTCGGTGGTGATGTCGTCGTGCGGCAGATCCTGGAACTGCTCCCAGGTGAACGTGGCCGCCCGATGGTCTGCCGACTGCACGGCCAGCATCCAACCCTCCGGGGCGACGGAGGGTGTCGGCTCGGAGGACAGGACCGGGAAATCGAGTGTCGTGTACTGCCCTGGTGGGAGACGCCGCGCATCGCGGTCGCGGCGTCCCACGAACCCTCGGTTGACGATGGCCATGGTCGCGCAGTCTACGCGGCTGCATTCCATTCGGCCCGCTCGCTCCGCTCCCGGCGCCGTCCATCGATTCGGCCCGCTCGCTTCGCTCCCGGCGCCGTCGCCCCTTCGGCCCGCTCGCTTCGCTCCCGGCGCCGTCAGGAGAAGTCGAACAGCGGCGGCACCGCGACGACCACCGCGGCCGCCCAGACCCCGAACACCGGCAGGTAGTCCGTCTGCCACCGCTCCGTGGCGTCGAACCCGCGGCGGCGACGCACGAAACCGAAGAGCAGATACGCAGCCCACGACAGGTTCACCAGCAGAACGAGGTTGAGGCCCAGGGCCACGGTCTTGTTGGCGGTGAACCCGAACTCCGCGATACGCGAGGCCATGATCGTCAGCATGACCGCGTCGACCGCGAGCGCGGTCACCACCAGTACCAGCTGCAGACGGTCGAAGAGCTCCGGGCGCAGATGCGGATCGCGCGCCGAGATCGCGTACAGCAGCAGGCCGAGAACGAGGACGAGGATCAGGTCGACGAGGATCAGCAACTCGCGGTCGACGTCCACGACGTCGCCGCTGGTCACCATCGCGACCAGCAACACGACGAGCATCACCGCGGTGACCGGCGTGAACACCTTGGTCAACACCGGTGCGATGTTCTCGACCACGCTCTGCTTCGCTTCGACCAACCAGGCGGCGAGCAGCACGATCCCGGTCGCGGCGATCGGCGCCAGCCACTGGGAGATCACGGCGTCGACGTCGATGTCGAGGGCACCGAAGGCGCCAGCGGTCAGTCCCGTGAGCACAGCCGCGCCCAGGCCGAGAAGCGTTGCATACACCACCCATTCGCCGGTGAAGCGGATGAAGTCCATGCGCCGGGGACCCGATCTCCATCGGCCGCCGACGTACGTCACGCCCACCAGGAACCACAGGACGATCGGCGCGTGGATCGCGACGATGACCTGCGTCGGCCCCTCGTCGACGAAGGGATAGATGTTGACGGCCACGCCGGTCACGACGAATGCGGCGGCCACCGCGAGCGCGGTTCGTGTCGAGACCCGGCGTTTCCAGCCGAAATACACTGCCAGGAACGGCAACACGAGCAGAGTCGCATTGCGGACGAGAACCCATTCGGGCATGACCTCCAGCGCGATGCGGACCGTGGCGGCCGCCGCGACGACGAGACCGATCACGACGCCGAGCTCGTGACGTCTTCGGCCCAGATCCCCGGCCGGTTCCGCGGTCAGGACCAGCTGTTTCCACAACCTGTCGGAATGCTCGCGGGCGAACTCGCGCGAGAGCGCATCGACTCGTCCCATTCGCTTGACGGCGACCAGGAACGCTTCGTCGTCGTCGAGACCGCCGGCGGCGAGGTCGGCGATCTGACCGCGCAGGTGGTCTTCCATCTCATCGGCGTCGGTGGTGGCAATGGCCTGATGGCGCAGGACATATCCGCGCCACCGGTCGATCTGGCTCTCGAGTTCGGTGTCCGCGCTCACGCCAGGCCCTCCGCGGTGGGCGGCAGGGCGACCGTCCGCCACACCTGATCGAGCGCGTCGGCCACGACTTCCCATTGGGACCTGCGCTCGGCGAGGGCGGCCAGCCCCGACGGCGTGATCGTGTAGTGCTTACGCCGTCTGCCGGTGTCGGCCTTGCCCCAGGTCGCCTCGACATGGCCGGCACGCTCGAGCCGGTGGAGCAACGGGTAGAGCATGCCGTCGGTCCATTCCATCCGGCCACCGGACATCTCGCGGACGCGCTTCAGGATCGCGTACCCGTAGGACTCACCCTCGGCGAGAATGCCGAGCACCAGCGGCGTCGCGGAAGCGGCCACCAGGTCTTTCTCGATATACATAGAACCCCTATACCTAGAACTACAAGGAGCATAGCAGCTCTAGGTATGGGGCCGACTCGATCGAGGCCTTCCGGGTATCTCTGCGACAGCTATTTCTTGGACAGCGACGACTCCTTGTGCGCCGCCTTCGAACCCGTCTTCGACGACTTGACGATCCAGTACGGCTCGTCCTCGCTGGCCTTGAATTTCTGGCCCTCGAAGGTGAATTCCTTGGTCCGCTTCTCCTCGGCCGTGCCCTCGGTCTCGCCCTGAGACGTGTTCCAGCGCACGGTGTCGTTCTTCTTGATCGCCATGGCCGCAGAGTGCCCCGCCGGCGACGACGGTCAAACCTCCGCCGCCCGCTCAACTGGGCTGGGCGACCAGCGCGAACCGCACCTGTCGGATCGCTTGCTGTGGAACGATCATCAGGTCGTGTCGAGCCGGAGGTACGCATGGGCGTGGAACGCTCCGAGAACCATCAGGGAACCGATCCGGTCATCGATGTCCGGGGGCTGCGCAAGAACTTCGGCAAGTTCGAGGCGCTACGGGGGCTCGACCTCCAAGTCGCCCGCGGCGAGGTCCACGGTTTCCTCGGTCCCAACGGCGCAGGCAAGTCGACGACGATCCGCGTCCTGCTGGGTTTGTTGCGAGCGGACGGGGGAGAGGTCCGACTGCTGGACGGCGACCCCTGGCGTGATGTCGTGGAGCTACATCGGCGACTGGCATACGTACCCGGCGACGTCGCGCTGTGGCCGACGATGACCGGCGGCGAGATGATCGATCTGCTCGGCTCGATGCGAGGCGGTCTCGACGAGGAGCGTCGTGCCGATCTTGTGGCGAGGTTCGAACTCGACACGACCAAGCGCGGGCGGCAGTACTCCAAGGGCAACAGGCAGAAGGTCGCGATCGTGGCCGCGTTGGCGTCCGATGTCGAGTTGCTCATCCTCGACGAGCCGACGTCCGGGCTGGACCCGTTGATGGAGAACGTATTCCAGGAAGTCGTGCGCGAGGCCACCGACCGGGGTACCACCGTGCTGCTGTCGAGTCACATCCTTGCCGAGGCCGAAACCCTCGCCGACCGGCTCTCCATCATCCGCGACGGGGCCGTCGTGGCGACCGGCACGCTAGCCGAGCTTCGCGGACACACCCGCACTTCGGTTCGTGCGCAGCTGGATTCGCTTCCGGATCCGGATGTCCTGGCGCAGCTGCACGACGTCGACGTGCGCGAGACCGGTTCCGGAGGGCATCGCCTGAGCGCGACCGTGGACTCGGATCGGATCGGATCGGTCATGGCGGTGCTGCCATCCTGCGGCCTGCGTGCCCTGACGGTCGAACCACCGTCGCTGGAGAGTCTGTTCCTGTCGCTGTACGAGACGGGCGATCTTCCCCGAGGCGAACGGTGAGGCAATGACGGCGTCGACGATCGGCACCGCCCCGCTGTTGCGGGCCTCCCTGCACCACGAGGGTCGCAGCTTCCTGCCGTGGATCGTGCTGCCGACCGCCCTCGCCGTGTCCTCGGTCATCGCGTATCCGTTGTTGTTTCCCGACGCCGCGGAACGCTCCGCGTTCGCCGCGACCATCGGCTCGAATCCCGCGCTGGGCCTCATCTTCGGGCCCGCCTACGACCTGTCCACCGTCGACGGTTTCGTCGCGTGGCGCAGCCTCGCGCTCGGCGGATTCGTCGCGGCCCTCGCAGCGATCTTCATCGTGGTCAAAGCCGCGCGCGGACAGGAGGACTCCGGACAGGCGGAACTCCTCGCCGCAGGTGTGCTCGGGCGCGCCGCGCGACTGTCGACCGCGCTGATCATGGCCGGCTTGTGCTCGATCGCCGTCGGAGTCGTCGCGGGTCTCGCGACGTCGCTGAGCGGCGGGGACTGGGAATCGTCGTTTCTGCTGGGATTCGGTTTCACCGTCACCGGCTGGATGTTCGGCGCCGTCGCGGCGGTGAGTGCCCAGGTGGGCTCGGACGCGCGGGCCGCCACCACGATCGCGGTGTCGCTTCTCGGCGTGCTGTTCGTGCTGAGGGGCTTCCTCTTCTCGGTGAACGCACCGGCGTGGACCACGTGGATCAATCCGCTGGGATGGGTTCAGGAGACCCGACCGGCAACCGGAGATCACTGGTGGCCTCTGCTGCTCGGGGTGGTCTTCGTGGTCGTCGTGGGAGCGGCGGCTTTCGTATTGCAGAGCGCGCGGGACTTCGGTCAGGGACTCGTTCCGGCGCGACCTGGTCCGTCACGGGGCCGCGTCGGCTCGCCACTGTCTCTTGCGTTCCGCCTCAACCGCGCGCCGATCGTGTCGTGGGCACTCGCCTTCGTCGGACTCGGCGTCGTCTTCGGCTACTTCACCAGGTCGGTTCGCGGTCTCCTGACCGCTAATCCGGCGATGGCCCAGATCTTCGCTTCCGGCGCCGCGTCGCCCGCGGACCTGGTGTCGGCATTCGTCACGACGATTCTCGGTCTGGTGGGGATCATCGCGTCCGTCGCCGGCGTACAGATCGTCAACCGAATCCGTACCGAGGAGCTCGACGACCGCGCGGAGGCGGTACTCGCCACCTCCGTCAGCCGGCCGAGCTACTTCGGCGCCACCACCGGGGTCGCACTCGTCGTCCCCGCCGTTCTCGTCACCGTCGCCGGCTCGGTCATCGGGATCTTCGCCTCGACAACGGATCTCGACATCGGTTTCGGCGACGTCTTCGTCCAGTCGATTGCCACGATCCCGGCGGTCTGGGCCGTCGTCGGCATCGCGGTCGCCGTGATCGGCGCCCGACCCCACATGCGGCCCGCGATCTGGTTGGGCGTCCTGGTGTCGTTCGTGCTGACGATCCTGGGCCCGAGCTTCAAGCTCCCGGAGTGGGCGCTGGGAGTCAGCCCGTTCCACCACGTGCCGGATGTCTCTGCCGCGCAACCCGACTGGTGGGGGCTGTGTGGGGTGGGGGTGGTCGTGGTGTTGCTGGTCGTACTCGGGTTCGCCGGGTTCCGGCGGCGGGACGTGCCATAGACGCACCCTGGGGTGCAAGCCCAACTACTGACCCCTGAGGTGCGAGCCCAACCAATGATCCCTGCGGAGCGAACCCAACCAATGATCCCTGAGGTGCGAGCGAAGCGAGCCACGAAGGGCCTCGCAACGTGTCTCGCCAGCCCCTTCGTGGCTCGTCGCTTTCGCTCCTCACACCTCAGGGAGCAACGGAAATTCACGCTTTCGCTCCTCACACCTCAGGGAGCAGGAAATCAGCCCAGGGCTGCCGCAAGGCGGCGCCACTGCTCGCGCGGGAAGCCTCGGTGGTCGGCCTGCAGAACCTGCACGCACACATGGTCCGCGCCGGCCGCACGGTGCTCGTCGATCCGCTTGCGGATCGCGGCCTCGTCGCCCCAGACGATCAGAGCGTCGAAGAGTCGGTCGCTCGCCGAGGTCAGGTCCTCCTCGGAGAACCCGAGACGCCGAAGATTGTTGGCGTAGTTCGGCATCGCGAGGTAGCCCTTGAGCCACTTCGTGCCGATCGCGCGTGCCTCGTCGCGGTCGGCGGCGAAGATCGCCGTCTGCTCCGGCGCGAGCAGCGGCCTGTCGCCGAGAGTGTCGCGGGCGATCGAGGTGTGTTCCGGGGTCACCAGGTAGGGGTGGGCTCCGGCAGTCCGGTCGGCCGAGAGCTGGAGCATCTTCGGTCCGAGCGCGGCCAGCACCCGGGCACCGGCCGGCACCGGCTGCGGCGCGTCGTCCAGGCCGTCGAGGAACGCCTTGGTGGTCGCGAGCGGCTTCTTGTAGCGTCCGGCTTCCTGCGCGTCGATCAGCGGTGCGTGGCTGATGCCGAGGCCGAGAAGGAACCGGGGGCCGAACTGCTCGCTGAAGCGCGCGTGGGCCGCCGCGACGTCATGCGGCTCATGCATCCACATGTTGAGGATTCCGGTGGCGATCACGGCGTTGCGGGTGGCACCGAGCAGGTTCTCGACCGCATCGAGGACCGGACCGCCCACATCGGGGATCCACAGGCCTGTGTAACCCAATTCGTCGAGCTCGGCCGCGGCTTCGGCGGCCTCCCCGGTGTCTCCGTACCGTAGCGGTGAACTCCAGATTCCTACGCCGTCGAATTTCATGCCCTCGACACTACCGATCGAGTGATCGGGTTGTGGCGAAGGTCGAATCCGGCTCAGCTGTTCGCCGGTCGACCCGCCGCCTCCAGCCGCGCGTCCATCGCGGCGGTCATCCGCTTGAACAGGTTGATCGCGACGACCCCCGTGACGATGAGGACGACCCCGGCGACGGTGCCGAGTGAGTCGGTGACCAACCCGGAGATGCCGATCGCGAGAACGTAGATCGGCACCCACCCGAACAGGTGCAGGATGCTCTCCGGCTTCTCGTCGGTGGCCCATCCCTGCCGAATCGCAGCACGGTAGGTCGCGTAGTCGGGATAGAACTCGGTGAACGCGATCGCGAAGATCGTGCCACCGATCTGGATGATCCACCCGGTCCAGAAGTTGTTCGGGTCGTCGAGCACCAGATCCCCGAACGCGCCCGAGATCGCGGCGACACCGAACCCGGCCACCCATGCCCAGGTGATGACGTAGTTGATGTGGATGAACAGCGGGCTGTCCCAGAATTCCTTCTCGGTGGTCTCCCGCGCGTACTGGAGGGTGAACGGCTGACGCACGAGGATCGACCCGAGCGCGAACGAGACCAGAGCGATGTTGGTCATCTCCCCGCCCCAGCGCTCCAGCCAGTCGATGACGCCGTCGGAGGCGAACAACGCGATGATCGCCATCGTGCCGAAGTAGGTGACGTCGAAGACTTCGAGGAGCTTCACACTCGTGCCGCGCTTGTGACCGCCGATCACCAACAGGAGCGACAGCGCGAACGCCGACGCCGCGGCCTCCTCGAACCGGCCGGGCCCCGCGAGCAGCGCCATGAGGATCCACGGGGACATACCCGCGAACGGCGAGTTGAGGAACAGCGTCAATGCGTGCCGTGCGCCCGACGTCGGCGGTGGATCGGTCCGCGTCGAGTCGGCCACCGGCGGAGTCGGATCATCGCTCATTGCTGAATTGTGAGGCGCGACGAGGCAATCCGCAGCGCACTACGACAATTCGCCTCACATTTCTTTGGGGCCGGGCCCGCAGGTCCCGCCCGGACATCCGCACTCATGGCGTCCCCGACGACGGCTACCCGTCTCAACTTCAGCGACATGGCGGGCGGTCCACGAGAACTCCGCGATTCGGGTAATTCAGGCGGCGACCGGGGCAAATTCCCCGATGGACACATTCTTTCACCGCGCAGCGCATAAATTCCGTGGTGGTGTGGGGGAGGATGATCCCGGAGGCGGGAGGGGTGACTCGATGGCACGATCCGCAGGTGACGACCACGGGTCCGCGGGGATGCCCGCCGGAGTCGTTCCCGGCGCTGGGGAAACACCCGGCGACGCCGCCGTTGCCGAACGTCATCGCCTCCTACTCGAACTGAGCCCCGACGCGATCGCCGTGCACCGGGACGGCTTGATCGTCTATGTCAACTCTGCTGCGCTCGCTTTCGCGCGCATCGACGACCGCGAGGCAATGCTCGGCCGTCCGATCGCCGAGTTCGTCCATCCAGACGAGTTGCCCCGGATGGTCGAGCGGATCGCGGCCATGAGCGATGTGCCAGGTGCCGCGACGAAACCCGAAGAAGTCGTGATGGTGGACGCCCACGGTGTCTCGCGACCGATGGAGGTCATCTCGGTTCGCACCGTGTGGCACGACTCCCCGGCCTACCAGGTCATCCTGCGCGACGTCTCCGCGCACAAGGCGGTCGAGTCGGCTCTCCGCCGGCACGCGATACTCATCGAGCATGTGAGCAACGCGGTGGTTGCCGTCGACGACCAGTTGACCGTCCTGTCGTGGAACCCTGCCGCAGAGCGGATGTACGGCCGCCTCGCCTCCGAGGCGATCGGACGGAATCTCGACGACGTGGTCGGCGTCCACGTCGATCTGCAGACGGCGGTCTCGCTCGGCAGAGCGGTGGATCAGCAGCACCGCCGTTACGACAACGGACGATCGTTTCCGACCCGGACGTCGGTGACGACCATGGACGACGGCTTTCTCGTCGTCGTCGAACCGACGCACCGTTCTTTCGTCGAGCGTCTCGGTGTCGTTCTCGATGCACTCCATCAGGCGGTGATCGTCGTGCGCGAGGACGGCGACATCGAACTCGCGAACCCGGCCGCGGCGATGCTGCTGGGCCAGGAGGCGGTCCCGGGATCGGGGATAGACGAGCTGAAACTGGAGTTCGCCGAGGGCGAGTCCCCGATCACGCAGTGTCTGCGCACCCGCGAGCCGGTCACCAACACGACCGCGAAGGTCACGACATCCGTCGGGGCACGCTGGTTGTCATGCAGCTGCCGACCGATCCCCGACGACGGCACCGACGTGGTCGCCCTCGTGTCGTTTGTCGATGTCACCGACGACTTCCGGGAACGAACCGACCTCGCGTGGGGCCCTGTCCGCGACCCGTTGACAGGCTTGTACAACCGCTCCGGGATCATCCGTGAGCTCGAATCGCACATGGAAGGACTCGAAGCGGAAGTCGAGGACGACTCGTGCTGTGTCGCGATCTTCTACATCGATCTCGACAACTTCAAACTGGTCAACGACTCACTCGGTCATGCCGTGGGCGACGAGGTGTTGCACACCGTCGCACAACGGCTGGCGCTGATCACACCCGACTGCGCCGCGGTGGGACGTCTGGGTGGCGACGAGTTCGTGCTCGTATCCACCCTCGGAACAGCGTGCTCCGCTGACGAGATCGAGGCGCAGATCGACAAGATCCGCGGAACGGTGGACGAACCCGTCACGGTGACTTCCCGGTCCGAACCGCTCACTGTCCGGGCGAGTATCGGCGTTGCGACCGTCAACGCCGGGGACGAATTCACAGCCGCCGATCTCCTGCGCGACGCCGACATCGCGCTGCACCGGGCGCGCAAGGCTTCTCGAGCCAGCTACGTCCGGTTCCAGACCCAGCACCGGGAAGAACTCCAGCGCCAGCAGCGAATCGAAGAGGAACTGCGACGCGTTCTCGACGCCGACACCGACCAGCTCGAGGTCCACTATCAGCCCATCGTGTCGACCGGTGACGGCACCCTCGTCGGACTCGAAGGCCTCCTGCGCTGGCACCACCCGGAGCTGGGCTCCATCTCACCGACCGAGTTCATCCCGCTCGCAGAAGGGTCCAACCTCATCGACCGGGTGGGGAACTACGTCCTGGAGACCGCCGCCGCCGAGGTGGCGGCCGTCCCCGAACTGCGCCGGGTGATGTTGTGCATCAACGTCTCCCGGCGCGAACTCACCAACGGGCAGTTCCCGGACCGGCTCCGGGACACGATCACCCGGTCCGGCCTGGACCCCGCCGCGTTCTGTCTGGAGATCACCGAGAGTGCACTCGACCCACTCGACGGGGACCTGCTCACCCTCTTGCGGGACGTACGCGAGCTCGGAACACAGGTGTCGCTCGACGATTTCGGCACCGGCGCGTCGTCGCTGAGCGAGTTCTACCGCCTACCGGTCAGCGTGTTGAAAACCGCGAAGTCCTTCGTCGACGCCCTCGATGAACATCCGAGCGCGAAGTCGATCCTCGCCGGCATCGTGACGATGGCGCACGCCGCCGGGATGCGGGTCGTCGCTGAGGGAGTGGAAACGGAGTCGCAGGCCGCGATCGTCGCCGGGGTCGGGTGCGACCTGGCCCAGGGATACCATTTCGGCCGCCCGGCTCCGCTGGCGGAGGTGATCGCGTCCGGACTCCGGATCCGTCCGAATCCCGGTGTCTGGGAGACCGCCTGACCTGTCCCAGGCACGCGTCGACTGCCCCCCATACTGCGACACGAGACCACCGGCGCGCGCCTGCGATCCGTGTTCGTCTGTGTCCGATAGCGTCAGTCAGGGCGACTCACGCGAGTAGATTGAGCGCCAACGTCGATTACCCGGCGTCCATGCAACCGGACAGCGAGGTCACGGACATGACACACATTCTGCGGTGGGCTTCTCCGACGGTCGGGACGACGCCATGACCGACCAGCAGCGCGAAGTCGCCGAACAACATACTGCCAAGGTCATCGGCGTCACGGTCGCCGCCGCGGTCGGCGGATTCCTGTTCGGTTTCGACAGTTCGGTCGTCAACGGCGCGGTCGACTCGATCGAAGCGGATTTCGGACTGGGCAAGCTGATGACCGGCTTCACCGTCGCGATCGCTCTGCTCGGCTGCGCGCTCGGCGCCTGGTTCGCCGGCCGGTTGGCCGACGTCTGGGGTCGCAAGCGCGTGATGCTGCTCGGCTCCGCACTTTTCATCATCTCGGCGATCGGGACCGGTTTCACCCAGACGATTCCCGACCTGCTGCTGTGGCGTGTCCTCGGCGGCATCGGCATCGGTATCGCCTCGGTCATCGCGCCGGCCTACATCTCCGAGATCGCACCGGCCCGATACCGCGGGGCCCTCGCCTCCATGCAGCAGCTGGCGATCACACTGGGAATCTTCGCGGCGTTGCTCTCCGACGCCCTGCTCGCCGACAGTGCCGGGAGCGCGTCGAGCGACTTCTGGTGGGGTCTGGAGGCGTGGCGGTGGATGTTCCTCGTCGGCGTCGTGCCCGCGGTCGTCTACGGTGTGCTGGCGCTCCTGATCCCGGAGTCGCCGCGATACCTGGTGGGCCGCAACCGCGATGCCGAGGCGGCACGGATCCTGCAGGAGGTGACCGGCGAGGAGAATCCGCTCGAGCGGGTCAGAGAGATCAAGCTGACGGTCAAGCGTGAGGCGAAGTCGTCGATCAAGGACATCACGGGGCCGTCGTTCGGACTTCACCCGCTCGTCTGGGTGGGCATCTGGCTGGCGATCTTCCAGCAGTTCGTCGGTATCAACGCGATCTTCTACTACTCGACCACCCTGTGGCAGTCCGTCGGCTTCTCCGAGGCCGACTCGTTCAAGACGTCGGTCATCACCGCCGTCATCAACGTCGTGATGACCTTCGTGGCGATCTTGTTCGTCGACCGCCTCGGACGCCGCAGGCTCCTGCTCGGCGGATCGGTGGGCATGTTCATCGGTCTGCTCATGGCGTGTATCGCGTTCACTCAGCAGATCGGTGAGGGCGAGAACATCACGCTGCCCGACCCTTGGGGTGTGGTCGCACTGATCGGCGCCAACCTCTTCGTGGTCGCCTTCGCGGCGACCTGGGGCCCGGTGATGTGGGTGATGCTGGGGGAGATGTTCCCGAACCGGATCCGCGGCGTCGCCCTGGGCGTCTGCACGGCGGTCAACTGGGTCGCGAACTTCACCATCTCGATGCTGTTCCCGCCGATGACCGAAGCAGTGGGCTTGGGGATCATCTACGGGTTCTTCGCCTTCTGCGCCGCGGCATCGTTCTTCTACGTCTTCCGGAAGGTCGAGGAGACCAAGGGTATGGAGCTCGAGCAGATGGATTCGGTGGCAGACGCGCGACTCTCACAGTTCACCGCGGTCCGCGCGGCGAAGGACAAGGGCTGAATGTTCGATCTCCGCGAACTCTCGCGCCGCGTTGTCGCCGCCCCCATGGCCGGTGGTCCGACCACCCCGGAGCTGGTGGTGGCGGCGGCGGTGGCCGGCGGTGTCGGCCAGCTCGCCGCCGGCTACCTGAGCCCCGACAGGGTGCGCGCCGACATCACGGCCGTGCGGGCGGCGGGGACCGAGGTCTTCGGCGTCAACATCTTCGTTCCGGAATCGGAGCCGGTGGACCCCGACGCCCTCGCCCGCTACCGTGCCGAACTGGTGCCGTATGCGCGAAATCTGGGTGTGACCCTTCCCGACGTCGACAACCTGGGCGACGACGACGACCATTTCGACGCCAAGATCCGGCTGATGTGCGACGAGCGGATCCCGCTTGTCTCCTTCGCTTTCGGGTGTCCCCGGCCTGAGGTCTTCGCCGAGCTACACCGGCATGGGTGCAGCGTCGGGGTCACGGTGACCACGGCCGCGGATGCCGAGATCGCCGGGCAGGCCGGGGCCGACTGGCTCATTGTGCAGGGTCCGGACGCCGGCGGTCATCGATCGGTCTTCGACCGTCGGACCAGCCCTCCCACACTGCCTCTGCATGACTTGATCGGCGAGATGGCCGATCGGGTGAAACTGCCGATCGTCGCCGCGGGCGGGATCTCGACGGCGGCCCGGGCCGACGAGATCCGATCCCTGGGACCCGTTGCGGTACAGGTCGGTACCGTTCTGCTGAGAACCAGCGAGGCCGGTACCAAGCCCGCCCATGCGGCCGCACTCGCCGACCCGGAACGAACCGAGTCCGTGGTCACGTGGGCGTTCAGCGGCCGACCTGCCCGCGCACTGCGAAACCTGTTCACCGACAGGTTCTCCGACGTCGCGGTGGCCGAATACCCGGCAGTCAACACGTTGACCGGCGGCATCCGGCGCGCCGCCGCCAACGATCCCGACGGCATCAACCTCTGGGCCGGGAGCGGGTTCCGCGACGCCGTCGAGGAGTCGGCCGTCGATACGATCACCCGGCTCGGCTGATCACGCTCCGAACGAGTTCAGGAACCGTGCGGGTCGCGCTCGTTCAGCGTCGCGACGACCTCGGCATAGTCGCCGCGCGCTTCGCCCCACCGCAGGAACTTCACCCGCTCGACGAGCAGTTCGGTGGCGGTGGGCTGTGAGCCGATGAGGTCGACCACCTCGTCGACGAATTCGTCGAGTGGCATGGCGATGTCGCTGTCACGCTGCCCGGGCAACAGATCGGTGCGTACCGCCGGCGGTACGAGTTCGACGACGTCCACCGATGTGTCGGCGAATTGGAGGCGCAACGACTCGCTCAGCATGTGGATGGCGGCCTTGGTGGCGTTGTAGGTCGGTGTCACCCGAAGCGGGGCGAACGCCAGGCCGGAGGACACGGTCATGATCGTGGCGGCCGCCCGCGCCTGCAGGTGTTCGATGAACGCGGCGATCAGACGGATCGGGCCCAGCAGGTTGGTGGTGACGGTCGCTTCGGCGGTGTCGAGGAAGCCCGCCGGTGACGACCAGTCCTCGATGCGCATGATCCCGGCCATCGCGACGAGCACGTCGAGATCAGGGTGCTCGGCGATGACCTGTCGTGCGGCCACATCGACACTGTCCGGGTCGGCGACGTCGATCTCCATCGTGTGCAGCCCGGGGTGCTCGGCACGGATTCGGTCCAGGAGTTCGGTGCGCCGCCCACCGACGATGACGGTGTTGCCCTCGTCGTGCAGCCGGGTGGCAAGGGCCAGGCCGATTCCGCTGGTCGCGCCGGGGATGAAAATGGTGTTTCCGGTGAGGTTCATGCCGTCGAGTCTCCGATCCGGCAGGGACACGATCCAGAGCGCGCTCATCGGGGGATCGCCGATCCCTGGCAACGCGGTACCGGCGCCGCGATACTGACGAGATGGATCGCGATGCGCTGGCCGGGTTCCTCGTGAGCCGACGCAACAGTCTGCAACCGTCGGATGTGGGTATCCCGGCTGGCGCCCGGCGACGCACGACGGGTCTGCGTCGTGAGGAGGTCGCTCAGCTCGCGACGATGTCCACGGACTACTACACCCGACTCGAGCAGCGCCGCGGCCCACAACCGAGCACGCAGATGCTGTCGGCGCTCGCTCGCGCCCTACGCCTCACCGCCGATGAGCGGGACTACCTGTTCCGGGTCGCCGGGCACAGCGCACCGGACCGGGTGGCTGCGTCGGACCACATCGCACCCGGACTTCTGCGCGTCCTGGACCGACTGACCGGCACGCCCGCCCTCATCCTCTCGGCGCTGGGGGAGACGTTGATCCAGAACGATTGCGCGAGAGCGTTGTTCGGCGACACCGACCACCTCACCGGAATGGAACGCAGCACCATCTACCGGTGGTTCGCGCACCCCGACGACGAGCGCGCCCGCTATCCGGCCGACGACCACGAACGGCAGAGCCGGGCACAGGTCGCCTCACTGCGGGCTGCGTACGGTGTGATGGGTGCGGAGTCACGAGCCGGAGCGATGGTGGCAGAGCTCCGGCGCCGCAGCAGCGAGTTCACCGCACTCTGGGGCACCCACATGGTGAGTCGACGCTTCGAGGACCACAAGATCCTGCTCCATCCCGAGGTCGGCGCGATCGAGGTGGATTGCCAGGCGTTGTTCACCGAGGACGAGACCCAGGTCCTGCTCGTGCTGACGGCGGCACCGAGGACCGACGCGGCCGGAAAGATCGAGTTGCTCAACGTTCTCGGCACCCAGCAGCTCCGGCTCGACCCGCGCTGACGGTCCGGCCCGTGACGCGCGCCGACGGCCGCTGCGACAGCGCGCATCGCGGTGGGACTACGGCGAACCGGTCGGACGCGTGTTGATCCGCCGGCCGATCGCGGACACCTGCCGAAGCTGCGCACGCGTCAGCCGATCGATGACGAGTTCGCGCACATTGGCCACATACCCGGGCGCGGTGGCGACCACCTTCTCCCAACCCGACTCGGTGAGAACGGCATTGGTGAACCGCCCGTTCTCCGGGCAGGGGTGGCGCACAACCCACCCACGCTTCTCGAGTCTGGAGACCACATGGGACAGCCGCGACAGCGAACCGTAGGACAGTTCGGCGAGCTGGCTCATCCGCAAGGTGTGGTCCGGCGCCTCGGACAGAGCAGCCATCACCTCGTACTCGAAGTGTGTGATCTGGGCGTCGCGGAGGAGCTGGGCGTCGAGCGCGTGGGGGAGGTGGGCCAGCGCGGTTGCCACCTGGATCCAGGCGTCCATTTCCTCGTCGTCGAGCCAATTCGGCTCGGGGGCAGTCGACATCTGCGCAGTGTATATGAAGTGAACACATCCGTGATCAGGTTGACGCGTCAAGTGTCATAGCCTAGCCTTCACTTGATTCATCAAGTCAGAACACACTCTCAGTGAGGCGGCTCAGTCATGACCAACCCCATCGTCCGCAGCGCGGGCATCCTCCTCGGACGCGTCGCACTCGGCGTCATCTTCCTGGCCCACGGCCTGCAGAAGTTCCAGCAGAACGGCTGGACGGGACCGCAGACGGGATTCGACATGATGGGCGTCCCGGCCGCATCGTTCTCGGCGTTCGTCGTCACCTGGCTCGAGATCCTCGGTGGCATCGCGCTGATCATCGGACTGCTGACCCCGATCATCGCCGCGCTGCTGACCCTGAACATGATCGGCGCACTGTTCATCGCACACGTGGACAACGGCATCTGGGTCTCCGACGGCGGCTACGAGTTGGTCCTCGCCCTTGGGGCCGGCGCACTGATCCTGGCAGTCATCGGCGCCGGGCGTTTCAGCGTCGACGCCGCACTGGGCTCGAAGGTCAGCTGGCTGGCCGCCGACGACTCCCGGTCGCGCGAACTCGCGGGATCCACGCGCTGACGGTCCGCTCGCTCCGCTGACGACGCAACGCCCCGGACCCGTTCGGCCGGGGCGCTGCGTCGTTGACATACAGTCCCCGTCAAGGCGCCGAGCGGAATGAGAGAAATGACCTGGCTGATGCTGATCGCGGCGATCGCCTCCGAGGTGGCGGCGACGTTGTCGCTCAAGGGTGCACAAACAGAACCGGCGCTGTACGTCGTGGTCGCCGTCGGGTACATGCTAGCGTTCGCACTCCTCGCCGGAGTCCTCAAGCGCGGCATGGGGATCGGGGTGGCCTACGGGATCTGGTCGGCGTCGGGTGTGGCCCTCACCGCGGTTCTGGCGACCTGGATCTTCGACGAACCCTTCGGGATCGTGATGGGGATCGGCATCGTGTGCATCGTGATCGGGGTGGTCCTGGTCGAGACCGGTCACCGGCCACCCGTCGACGCCGGCACCACGGACGCCTGACCGTGGGATATCTGTTCATCGTCGCGGCGATCGTCGCCGAGGTCACCGGCACCCTCGCATTGCGCGCCGCCGCCACCGGCCGTCGGCGTTTCTACGCAGTCGTCGTAGCCGGATATCTGACGGCGTTCGTCGCGTTGACATTCGGGCTGAGGAACGGTGTGCCGCTCGGTGTCGCCTACGGCATCTGGGCCGCCGCCGGCGTCGCGGCAACGGCTGTCGCGGCACACTTCCTGTTCCGCGAGCGGCTCACCCGTCGAATGGTCGCCGGTATCGGCGTCATCATCGTCGGAGTGCTCCTCGTCGAACTCGGTGCGCTGCACTGACCTCCGGCTCGGAGAATGTCCCCGCTGGGGGCCACGACAGGTCAGCCGCGTTCGGAATCGGGGGAGCGCACGTCCATCTCGACCTGGGGCTCGACGTCGCGTGGATTGTCGAATGAGACGTCGATCTCCTGGAAGCCCTTGTTGCGCTGCGCGAGAACCTGTGCCGAGTACGCCGCCTCATCACCCTTCGTCAGGCTGACGTTGTCGGTGAACGGCGTCAACAGCGACCGTGGGTAGAGGTGATCGACCCGCACCGAATTGGTCTCCAGGCAGAACACGATCACGATCGACGCCACGTACAGGAATGCCAGCAGGCCCAGCACGATCGCGAAGACGCCGTTGGTGGAACTCGCGTTCCCGATGACGTGCTGCACGTAGACCGCGCCGAAGGTCTGGATGATCTGCCAGCCGACCGCTGCTGCGAAAGCACCTGGCAGCACGTCCCGCACCGACACATCCCGGGCGGTGCCGATCCGGAACGCGACCGTGAACACCAGCGTGCTCAGCGCCACCGAACCGAGGATCGCGAGCCACCGCCCGACGATCCCGAGCTCGAAGGCGGCCGAGACGCCGTTGACGACGGTCAGGCCGATCACCGCGACGCCGATCGTCGACAACAGCAACAGTCCACGTAGGCGGGCGACGATCGGATCCGGGCGCTCGTTGCGCGGGACCGCCCAGATCGTGTTCATCGCGTTCTGGGCGGCGACGGCCACTCCGAGGCCGCCGTACAGCGACACCACGACCCCGATGACGATCGCAGTGACACCGCCACTGAGTTTCTCGGGCTCCTCGAGTTGTCCGCCGATGACCGGGATCTGGCTCATCGCCGAGTCCAGAATCCGTTCCTGGAGGTCGGGGTTGTCGGCCAAGACGATCCCCAGCACGGTCGCGAAGAGCAGCAACAGCGGGAACAGCGAGATGAAGGCGTAATAGGCGCACAGTGCCGCCAGGTACGCGCCCTGATCGTCGACGAACTTGTAGATGACGGCGAGTGGGAAACCCGTCGCCGGATGGTCCCGCTGGAACCGGTCGACCCGCTCGGTCAACGACACCCGTTCATTCCTCCTCGACGGATCGCCCGCTTTGCTCGCTCAGTCGAACGAGTCATTCACCGCGAGTTACCACGGTGGTGCCGACTGTAACCCGCGCGCGGCCTGTTCATCCGACACGCCATCGGATCGGCGATTCACCGAAATGGATCAGCGCCGGGGATGCCGAGTGCCCGGAACGGGAGCCCTAGACGCCAATAGGCCAGACCGGCCAGACCACGCGGGAAGAAGCGTTCCGTGGTCGTGATCTCCACCACGCCACGCGAACCGCCGACGTCCTGGATCTGCTGTTCGCGATACGACCTACCGAATCTGTTGTCGCGCAGGCGTACTCGGAGGAAGTCTGGCCGTCGCGCACGAGCGATCTCGCCGCGGTGCCGCGCGTCCCGCTCGAGCCGGTCCCAGACCGTCGTGCGGCTCGCCTGCTCGCTGCTACGGGTGACGGTTTCGAACATCTCCTCGCCGGCCCACTCCGGGTCGGTGGGCAGGGGCTCGGCAGGGGACACATCGGCGGAGGCGTTGGCCCAGGAGGCCGGCCCGTCGCCGCGCGCGGACCGTTCGAGGGTGAGTGCCACCGCCCGCGAGTAGGGGGTCAGCCCGCCGTCCGGACGATCGATGATCGCGTCGACCGCTCGGTCGCGGCACACCGCGTCGCATTCGAGCGATTCGATCAGCGGTCGTGCGATCTTGCCACGAATCGGCGTGACGAACCGTACCCACCGGCTGGCCAGGGCCGGGGTGAGGTACGGCAGGACCACCATGATCCGCGGACGCAGGCCCGCGACCTCTGCATACACCTGCATCATGTCGCCGTATTCCAGGACGTCGGGCCCGCCGATGTCCCAGGTTCTGGACGACGGGACGGTCGCGGTGGCCGCCTCGACGAGATAGTGCAGCGCATCGTCGACGGCGATCGGCTGGATCTTGTTGTGCACCCACCGAGGTGTGGTCATCGCCGGTAGACGCTCGGTGAGGTGCCGGATCAGTTCGAACGAGGCCGACCCCGATCCGATCAAGGTGCCTGCCTGCAACGCGACGGTTTCGATCGGCGAGTCGATCAGGATGTCTCCGACCTCGGCACGGGATGCGAGGTGTTCGGAGAGCTCGGTGCCGGACGGGTGCAGGCCGCCCAGATAGACGATCCGGGAGACCCCGTTCTGCTGTGCCGCGGCGACGACGTTCTCCGCGGCACGTCGTTCCTCGGCAGCGAAGTCGGCGTCGGTGCTCATCGAATGCACCAGGTGGTAGACGACGTCGACGCCCGCGAAAGCCTTCACCAGCGAATCGCGATCGGAGAGATCGCCTTCGACCACCTCGGCTCCCGGTTCGGACAACCACGGTGCGCCGGACAGCTTGTCCGGCGTCCGCGCCAGCGCGCGCACGCTGTGCCCGCGTGCCAGCAACCGCGGTGCCAACCGGCCGCCGACATAGCCGGTCGCTCCGGTGACCAGACAGGTTCGCGACTCGTCCACCTGACTCCTCTGCTCTGGGATGTGCTTCCCAGGCTATGGAGAGTGTTCGCGTCGTGCCGCCCGATCGGCAGGGTCGGTGCCGGATCGTTCTCTGCGGCCACGGTTCGGTAACGACGCGATGCACAGGGCACGTGACCAACCCGCATCAGCCGTCGGCCGGTGAGCCGTCATCCGCTCCCGCCGGCGAGTTCTCGAACCACAGGCACTCTTCCACGAGCCCGGCGCTCTTCCATCCGTCGGCGGTCCGGACCATCGAATGGTGATAGTTCCCGCCGCACGTGCTCAGTTCGGGCATGCCGACGAAACGCATCGGGTTGTAGAACATCGCACGCACGTCGGCACGATCACCCTCGCCGGGGTGGGGGAAGGTGTACTCGATGTTGGTGATGAAGTGCTGACTCACCGACACGAACGCGAAACTCTCCTCGAGCCACGCCGCGATCTCGTCCCGGGTGCCCGCCTGACCGAATGGCGTCGACGAGTAGTCGACCACCGCTTCCGGGGTGAACACCGAACGCCACAGTTCCCAGTCCCTGGTGTCGACGGCGCGTGAGTACCTGTACAGCGTGTCCGCGATGCCGAACCGGTCGCTGATCTCTTGCAGATCCATCGTTCTCCAGTCGGTCGATCTCCGCTGTGCCGAGGTGTCCCGCGGTCGCCGGCTTCCTCGTCGACGACTATAGACACCAGTCCAGACGCCTGTCAGCGATTTCCGCTGTGCTGCGTGATCGGTCAGCTGGTGCTCGCGAGATCCCGGACGACGCGGAGATCGGCGACGAAGGCGTCGAACGCCTGATCGCGCTGTTCTGCGGGTCCGCGGAGAATGGACGAGGGATGAATGGTTGCCACCACGGACTCGGAATGGTCGGGACCGACATCTCCGTCGGCTCCGAGGTCGAAGCGTTCGCCACGGTGCTTGGTGAGTCGAAAACCGGTGCCCAGCAACGCCTGTGCGGCCGTAGCGCCCAGACACACGACGATGCGGGGCGAGACCGCGTCGAGTTCGGCCAACAGCCAGGGCCGGCACGCGACGACCTCACCGCGGTTCGGCTTCTCGTGAATTCGTCGCTTCTGACCCGCTGCCCGGGTGAACTTGAAGTGTTTCACCGCGTTCGTGACATAGGTGATCTCGCGGTCGATGCCGGCGGCCTCGAGTGCGCGGTCGAACACGCGGCCGGCCGGACCGACGAACGGTTCACCGGCACGATCCTCCTGGTCACCGGGCTGCTCGCCGACGAACATGATCGTCGATCCGGGATCGCCCGCGCCGAACACGGTCTGGTCGGCGTCGCGGTCGAGGTCGCACCCACGACAGGCGCGCGCCGCCGATGCGAGGTCGTCGAGGTCGTGCGAGTCGGGGACGAACTCAGCCGCGCCGACATGCGTCGTCTTTGCTCCGGGATTCACGATGCCTGCCAACCGTGGTCATCGACGAGACCGTCGAGCAGAGCGGACCAGTCGGCGAACCGCGACGCCGGCGACCGCGCCGGTGACCACCCACGGCCCGCCCACGAGCAGCGGATCGATCCAGGCATGACTGCCGTCGACGCGGGTGCGGCCATGGCGCGATGACCAGCCGTGGTGGGTGAACTCGGACGCGATGCCGGTCTCGGTCAGTGGGTTGTCCGGTCGGGCGGTCGCCAGGGACGCGAGGTGCGCTTCGATCGACGCCACACGGTCGGCGCCGAGGAGGATCAACCAGTGCGCCGCGCGACCTTCGCTGTAGCGGTAGGCGGATCGCCGGATCGCGCCGGACAGCCCGCGCGGCGGCGTCGATGTACCGAAAACCGGTGTGAGGAAGGCGTGTTCGTTGGACCGTTCGCGAGGTCGACGCTCGGGCTGGTCGTCCGGGACGGTCCAGTGGACGCCGGGCGCCGGTTCGACGGGCAGTTCGCGGGGAACCGCGGGACGGTTCGCGGTGTCCAGATCGACGCCCCAGCCCGGGATCCGGTCGACGAGGGCGGAGGTGTCGGGATCGTTGGGGCGGTCTGCGGGATATGCGGGCACGGTTCCTCCTCAGCCGGCGTCGGCGACGATGATGGGCTTGATGCAGTCATCGAGCTTCGCCGAGAAGATGTGATAACCCTCTGCGATGTGCTCGAGTGGTATGCGATGGGTGACAATGTCATTCGGCTTGAAGTAGCCGTTGCGTATGTGGTCGAACAATCTGGGCCACTGACGTTTCACCGGACATTGGTTCATGTTGAGAGTGAGTCCTTTGTTCATGGCGTCGCCGAACTTCACCGCACTGAACATCGGGCCGTAGGCGCCCATGACCGAGACGGTCCCGCCTTTGCGGACCGAGTCGATGGCCCAGTTGAGGGCTATCGGGGATCCGCCCTGGAGTTTGAATTTGGCCGCTGTCACGTGCTGGAGGAAATTGCCGTCGGCCTCGGCGCCGACGGCGTCGATGACGCGGTCCGCGCCGATGTTGTCGGTGATCTCCTTGAGGTGGACGATGATGTCGTCGTACTCGGCGAAGTTGTAGGTCTCGGCGTGGGCGAACTGCGCGGCCTGGTCCAGGCGATACTGCAGGTGATCGATGACGATGACCCGTCCCGCGCCCATGAACCAGGCCGACCGCGCGGCGTACAGTCCGACCGGTCCGGCGCCGAACACGATGACGGTCTCGCCCTGCCGGATGTCGGCGAGCTGGGCTCCGAAGTACCCGGTGGGGAGGGCGTCGGTCAGCATGAGCGCATCCTCCGGGTCCATCCAGTCCGGTATGACGCTGGGTCCGACATCGGCGAACGGAACACGCACGAACTCGGCCTGTCCGCCGTCGTATCCGCCGCAGGTGTGTGAATAGCCGTAGATCCCACCCACGGCCGTGGCGTTCGGATTCACGTTGTGGCAGTTGGAGTACAGGCCCCGCGCGCAGAAGTAGCACGTTCCGCAGTAGATGTTGAAGGGGACCATGACCCGGTCGCCGACACCCACGTTCTGGACCGAGCCGCCGACCGCCTCGACGACCCCGACGAACTCGTGTCCGAAGGTCATCCCCGGGCGGGTGTCGGGCATCATCCCGTGATACAGGTGCAGGTCCGAGCCGCAGATCGCGGCATGGGTCACCCGGACGATGGCGTCGTTGGGATGTTCGATCTGCGGTACAGGCTTCTCCTCGACGCGGACCTTGTAGGGCCCGCGGTAGACCATCGCTCGCATTGTGTCTGGGCTCATGCGCTGCCGGGTACCCCGGCGTCCGCGGGACTAATCGCGCTGGAGACACCGCGCGAGAAGACCGGTGTCACGGGCAGGGGTGTACAAAAGGAACCCGAGCCCAGGACAGGCTGCAGGAGGAGATGTCGATGTCAGTGGTGTCATATGTGATCGCCGGATCGGAGGCCAGCGGGGGAGCGGGCATCCAGGCCGACCTGCGCACTTTCGCGCAGCTCGGTACCTACGGGGTGGGGACCATCACCTGCATCGTGTCCTTCGACCCGAACAACGACTGGGCGCATCGCTTCGTACCCGTCGAGTCCGCGGTGATCGCCGATCAGATCGAGGTGGCAACCGCTGCGCACGAGCCCGATGTCGTGAAGATCGGAATGCTGGGCACCCCGGCCACGATCTCCACCGTCGCGGCGGCACTGGCCTCGCGACCGTGGCGCGAGGTCGTCGTCGACCCTGTGCTCATCTGTAAAGGTCAGGAGCCGGGGGCCGCGCTCGACACCGACAATGCTCTGCGTTCGGAGATCCTGCCGCTGGCCACCGTGGTGACCCCGAATCTGTTCGAGGCCGCGACTCTGGCCGGCATGGACGAGCTGACGTCGATCGACGATCTCGGCGAGGCGGCTCGCCGCATCCACGACCTGGGGCCGAAGGTCGTCGTCGTGAAGGGTGGGGTCGGACTCCCCGGCGACGAGGCGATCGATGTCGTCTTCGACGGTACGGACGTCACCGTGTTGCGCGCCCCGAAGGTCGGTGACGAGCGTGTCTCCGGGGCCGGGTGTGTGTTCGCCGCGGCCATGACCGCCGAGCTCACCAAGGGGGTCGACGTACTGGAAGCGATCCGGACCGCCAAGCAGTTCACGCACGACGGCATCGTCGGCCGTTTGGCCTCGCAGGCCCCCTTCGACGCGGTCTGGCACGGAGGGAAGTAGTGCCCAGGGTCTCCGACGTCGCAGTCGTCGGTGCCGGGATCATCGGCCTGTCGGCCGCTTATCGCCTTGTTCGGCAGGGTCTTTCGGTCACCGTGTACGACGTGGGCCGGCCGGGTCAAGGCCAGTCGGCGGGGCAGTCGCGGATCTTCCGGCACGCGCACGACGACCGGCGCCTGGTCGATCTGGCCGTCCGGGCCCGGCACCACTGGGACGTCTGGTCCGATGAGTTCGGGATCCCGCTGATCTCGCCCGACGGAGCCGTGATGCTCGGCGATGCGGTCCCTCGCCGTCGCGGTCTGCTCGAACGGGCCGGAGTGACGGTCGTTCCGCTCGACGCCCAGGGGCTTCGGGAGGTGATGCCCGTGCTGGCGGACTATCAGGGCGAGGCGATGCTCGATGTCGACGGGGGTTCCATCGACACGCGCTCCGCGATCGCGGGACTGAGCGGCCGGTTGTCCGGGACCTTCGTCCACGAGGAGGTTCTCGCGGCGCATTCCGACGGTGACACCGTCACCATCAGGACACCGACGACGGTGGGGGAGCATGGTGCGGCGGTGGTGTGCGCGGGACGCGGAACCGCACCGCTGGCCCGGGGCCTCGGTGTGGCGATCCCGGTCCGATTGGGCGCGCACGTTCGGGTCTCGTTCGCGGTGCGGGACAGCAACCTTCGGCTTCCGACGCTTCAGGACGGCAGTGGACACTTCGGCGCGGACGCTGTCTACGCCGCGGGGTATCCGGACCGGTCGGCGTATGGGCTGGGCATCGCCGACGACATCGACGCACACGACGACGGAACCCTCGACGACGCGACTCGGTTGGGTGAGCTCGCGGAAGCAGCCGGCCGCTATGTGGCGACTGCACTGCCGGGCCTCGATCCCACTCCTCGCGACATCGTGCACTGCTGGGTGACCACTCTCCCGTGGGGTGACGACGGTGTCGCGCTCTGGCGTACCGGGCATGTCGTCGCGGTGGCGGGCCACAACATGTTCAAACACGCGCCCGTGATCGGTGAAGCGCTCGCCGAGGCCGTTGTCGCAGGGCGTGTTCCGTCCGGGTTTGCGCCCGAGGACAGACTCGGCGGCGTCGCGGACATGGCATGAGCCTGGTCGACACCGCCACGTGAGTCCTGGTCAGCAGGCCGGACGTGAGGTCGAGACCTCGGCCTGACGTCCGTGGTGCATCCTGGAGACTGCACACCGTAGTCGACCAGAGGAGTACCGGGTGACGACGACGCCGGAGAATGTCGATGTCCTCATCATCGGCGCAGGCATATCGGGCATCGGGGCCGCCCGGTACCTACGCACCGAGCACCCGGGCAGGACGATCGCCATCGTCGAGGCCCGAGAGTCGGCGGGCGGCACGTGGGATCTGTTCCGGTACCCGGGAATACGGTCGGACTCCGACCTCCACACCTTCGGCTACGCGTTCAAGCCGTGGACCGACAAGCAGGCCATCGCCGACGCACCCCGGATACTCGACTACCTGCACGAGACGATCGAGGAGAACGACCTCGCGCCGCACATCCGCTACGGCCATCGGGTGATCGCGGCGTCGTGGTCGTCCGCCGACGCACGCTGGTCGGTCACCGTCGAACGCACCGACACCGGTGAACACATCCAGATCAGTGCGCGGTGGATCTTCTGCGGGTCCGGTTATTACGACTACGACGAAGGGTTCAGCCCGGACTTCACCGCGCGCGAGCGGTTCCAGGGACAGATCGTGCATCCTCAGCACTGGCCGGAGGACCTCGACTACACGGACAAGCGGGTCGTGGTGATCGGCAGCGGTGCCACTGCTGTGACACTGCTGCCGGCGATGGCTGAGCGTGCCGCGCACGTGACGATGCTGCAACGGACACCCACCTACATCATCCCGTTGCCACGCGAGGACGCGATCGCGAACACCCTGAAGAAGGTGTTGGGCGACGAACGCGGTTACGCGTTGACGCGGCAGAAGAACGTCGCCCAGCAGCGGGTGCTGTTCGAACTGTGCCAACGGTTCCCGAAAACCGCCCGCCGGATCATCCGGAAGATCAATCAATCCCAGCTACCGGACGACTATCCGGTGGACACCCATTTCAACCCGCCGTACAACCCCTGGGATCAGCGGTTGTGCGTCGTCCCCGATGCCGACCTGTTCCGGACGATCCGGTCGGGCAAGGCCTCCATAGTCACCGACCGCGTCGAGACGTTCACCGAGACCGGGATCAGGCTCGAGAGCGGCGAGGAGCTCGCCGCCGACATCATCGTCACCGCAACCGGTCTCAACATCAAGATCATCGGCGGAATCGACCTCAGCGTCGACGGCGAGCGGGTGTCACTGCCCGACACCGTCGTCTATCGGGGAATGATGCTGTCCGGGGTGCCCAACTTCGCACTCGCCATCGGGTACACGAACTCGTCGTGGACGCTCAAGATCGGCCTCATCTGCGAGTACTTCTGCAAGCTCCTCGCGCACATGGACGCCGCGGGGTACGACACGGTCTGGGCGGTGGCCGACCCGGACATGCCGACCCGGCCACTCCTCGACTTCGGCGCGGGCTACGTGCAACGAGCGCTCGACACCCTGCCCAAGCAGGGTCCGGAAGCGCCGTGGGTCATGTCCATGAGCTACTACACCGACCGTCGCCTGCTCCGCGGCCACGTGGCCGACGACAATCTGCGATTCGCTGTGGCGGGGGACCGAACCGTTTCGGCGACCACGGCTGCGCCGTCGTCCTGACCCCGTGTCGGAAGAACGGTGCCGGCGAGTTCGGGACCGTACGCTGACCGCATGGAGTTCGAGGAGACCTTCACCGTGGTGGCCGTGGTGTTCGAGGCGGTCGGTGCGCTCGCGATGATCATCGGGTTCGTCGTCGCGATCGTCCTGGGAGCGCGATCCCTGCTCCGTCACGAAGGCGGAGGGGTGGCGTTCTCCGTACTCCGCAACACCCTGGGCGCAGCCATCCTGCTCGGACTCGAGGTATTGGTCGCCGCCGACCTCATCCGCACCATCACCTCCAAACCCTCCATCGAGGACGCGCTGATCCTGGGGATCATCGTCGTGATCCGGACCGTGCTGTCGATGTCCATCCAGATCGAGATCGAAGGGGTACTTCCGTGGCGCCGAGCGCTCCTCACCAGCGGCGGACAACTCCTGGGCCAGGCGGTCGCTCGCGATTCCGCGGCTTCCGCGGCCGCGCGTGAGAACTCCGCGGCCGACGCGCGGCGGACATCGGGCTGACGGCCACGTCCGACGGCTATGTCCGTCGGAACTGTTGCCGGTACCTCGCTGGTGACGTCGCGAACGCGGTCGCGAAGTTCTGCCGCATCGTGACGCTGCTCCCGAATCCGCAGCGACGGGCGATGGTGTCGACGGCCAGGTCCGTGGTCTCCAGCAGCACGCGCGCCGCGTCGAGTCGCTGGGTGAGGACCCACTGTGCGGGGGTGGCGCCGGTCGCGATCTTGAAGTTGCGAACGAAGCTCCGCGTACTCATGCATGCGTGTGCGGCCAATCGCTCGACGGTCAGCGATTCGTCGAGATGCCCCAGCGCCCAGGCGATCACATCACCGATCGGGTTGTCCGCAGGGGTCGTGGGCACGGGACGCCGGGTGTACTGGGCCTGCCCACCGTCACGATGTGGGGCCACCACGAGACTGCGCGCCACGTCGTTGGCGACGTCGGCGCCGAGCCGCTCCCGCACCAGGTGCAGGCATGCGTCCACCGCGGAAACCGTTCCCGCAGAAGTCATCACGTCGCCGTGATCGACGTACAGGACCAACGAGTCGAGGTCAATGTCGGAGTGCCGGGACTTGAGCGCCTCCATCGCAGCCCAGTGGGTCACCGCGGTCCGGCCGGCCAGGAGACCCGAGTCCGCAACGGCCACGGCCCCGAGGCACAAGCCCACGATGGTGGCGCCGCGGGCGTGCGCCGCGGTCAGCAGTTCGTCGAGACGGGCGTCGAGCTCCGGCAGATCCTCCGGCCAGGACGGCACCACGACGATGTCCGCCGTGGCGGCGGCGTCGGGACCGGACAGTCCACTCAGGCGGTAGCCCTCGGCGAGGGTGACCGCATTCTCGGTGAAACTCCACAGCGTGGTCGTCCACGGCGTACGTGGCGACACCCGGCGCACTTCGCCGAACACCAGCTGGGGTGCGGCCAGATGGAAGCTCGATACGCCGTCGAAGGCGTAGATGGCGATGTACCCAGTACCCGCCGCGCGAGACGAGCGTGCGCAACATCGCGCGAATCATCGACCATGCGGTCGCGAACGCCGTCCCGGTCGTCGTCGTCCGCCACACGCTGCCGTCAGAGGCTCCGGTGTTCGCCGAGGGGAGCGATGCCTGGCAATTGCATCCCGAGGTCGCCCGACGGGTCGATCCGAGTTGGAAGTCGGTGCACATGAACGTCGGAAGCGTGTTCGGCGGCACCGACCTCGCCGAGTGGCTGCGGGCCGAGGGCGTGGACACGATCACCCTCGTCGGCTACATGACCAACAATTGCGACCTCGCGTCGGCGCTGGAGGGGCAGAACGTCTTCGGTGCCTGACCCCCTCCTCGCGGTTCAGGTGGATCACATCCGTGTGGATCACATCCGTGCGTACCGCGCCAGCCAGTAGCAGTACACGCCGTACGCGGCGATACCCACCGCTGCCAACACCATCAAGACCTGGCCCGCCGGCAGGCCCGCGAGAGATTTGACCGCACCGTCGATCCCCGTGGCCTTCGAGGGATCTGCGGTCGCGACCGCGACGATCACCAGGATGCCGGTACCGGCGAGGACGACACCTTTGCCGCAGTAGCCGACCACGCCGGCAACCGTCGCAGCCTTGTCGCCGGAGATCGTGAGATCGTCGAGGAACGATCGGCTGGCTCCCTTGTACACGTGGTAGATCCCGACCCCGATGATGATCAGGCCGGCTGCGACGAGAACGAACTTGCCTCCGCCCGACTGCAGGAGCCGAGCTGTCAGACCGGCGTTCTCCTGACCGCTCGACTTCCCCTGACCTGTCGCGAAACGGATTGCCGACCAAGCGAAACCGACGTAGACGACGGCCAGCGACAGCGCCTTTCCGCGGTCGAACCACTGCTCGGCACCGTCGCTGTCCTCACCCGGTTCGGTCGCGTGTGGCCCCACAATGGCCTCGGCGAGTCGCCACAGGGCGAGGGCGGCGAACGCGACCGCGGCGACCCACAGCACGATTCGCCCACCCGACGAGTCGGCGAAGATGCCCAGGGCCCCTGACTGGTCGGCGTTTCCACCCCCGCCGAAGGCGAGGCGAAGGACGATGTAGGCGATCAGCAGATGGAGCAGCCCGCTGACCGCGTGCCCGGCGCGGGCGAGGCGCTCGAACCACGGGCTGTCGGTGGCGCGGTCCACCGCGCCGGTCACTTGATTGCGGCTCATCGTGCCACGTCCCTTCCGCCGATCGACCGAGCTCGTGCCCGGCCGGTCCCATTGACGTTACGGGGTGCCACCCGACGGCTCAGTTCCCCTGCGAGTTGCGAAGCGCCCGCGCCTGTTCGATGAACTTCTGATCCTTCTCATCGTTCTTGTCCGAGGCCGTGGTGTCCCGCGGCGGCAGCTGCAGATGCTCCTCGGCAGGCATACCCGCCTGGAGCTGCCGGCCGCGCTCGAGTTCCGAGTCGAACTCGGCGCCGAACAGCAGGGCGAGGTTCGTCAGCCACAACCACAGCAGGAACACGATGACCCCGGCGAGTGCCCCGTAGGTCTTGTTGTAACTGCCGAAGTTCGACACATACAGCGCAAACGCGGCCGACGCGACGATCCACGTGACGATGGCGAGCACCGCACCGGCACTGATCCAACGGAACTTCGGCTGCTGCACGTTCGGCGTCGCCCAGTACAGGATCGCGACGATCAGGATGACGAACAGCAGCAGGATGGGCCACCGAACGATGTTCCACACGGTGAGCGCGGTGTCGCCGAGCCCGACGGCGTCACCGATCGACTTCGCGATCGGCCCGCTGATCGCGAGCATCAGTGCCACCGCGGCCGCGAGAACAAGCGCCACGAGTGTCACCAGCAGCATGATGGGCCGCAACTTCCAGATGGGGCGGCCCTCGTCGATCTCGTACATGCGGTTCATGGCGCGGCCGAAGGCTCCCACGTATCCCGATGCGGACCACAGCGCGCCGAGCAGACCGAGCACGAGTGCGAAACCGGCGCTGGGCGCGGCCACGAGTTGTTCGACGGGCCCTCGCAACGTGTCCACCGCCGACGACGGGCCGATGTCGTCGACCATCTGCAGGACTGCGTCGGTCGTCTTCTCGCCCTGGCCGAACACGCCGAGCAGCGAGACCAGCGCGAGCAGCGCCGGGAACAGCGACAGCACCGAGTAGTACGTCAACGCCGCGGCGAGGTCGGTGCACTGGTCGCGAGAGAACTCGCGAGCGGTCTTCTTCAGTACGAAGAGCATCGACGGCTTGGTCAGGTCGGTCGGCGAGTCCGGCTTACGCGGGTCGTCGGGATCGGCCGAATCGGGGTCGTCGCGAACGTCCCGGTCGCCCGCGACCGGATCTCGCTCAGCTGGGTCGGCGGCGTCATCTCGTTGCATCTCCTGCGCATATCCCTCGGGCACGCAAGCCAAACCCGATCGACGTCGTCAACCCCCACCGGGCGTTCGGGGTCAGCGCGCGAGGGCGCACGCGTCATCGACCGCACGTTGCAGATCACGCTGGATCCACCGCGTCACCGCAGCCGGCGTCTCGTCGCGTCGAGCGCGGAGGTCCACCGGATCGCCCAACGCGACGACGGGGCGTCCGCCTCCGCTCGGATAGGCGATACCCGCGGACACCATCCACACCTCGACGTCGTTCCGCAGGGCGCGATGGGCGATGTGCCCGATCCCGGTACCGAGTCGCTGAACCTGGGTGGGGTCACCCTCGTTGCAGGTTCCCTCCGGGAACACCGCGATGCTGTCACCGCGGGCCATCCGTTCGACGCAGACGCCGATCATCCGACGCCCCGCATCCGCGGCCGCCCGCACCCCGTGGTCCTTGCTGCGGAAGACCGGGATCCCGCCCAGGGTGTCGATCTTCCTACGCTGCTCCGGATCCTCGAACAATTCGTCCTTCGCGAGGACCCGCAGACTGCCGATCCGCCGTCGCAACGGTGAGCGGAACCCGGCTGCGGCGAGGACCAACGGGTCCCGCTCGGAGACGTGATTTGCCGCGATGAGCATCGGCACCCCGGTGCGAACGGTGCGGTTGAGCCGGTCCCGCGAGCGAAAGCGAACGACCGGCCGAATCCGGGCGGCGAGCACGCCGTACATCATCCGCGCCCGGGCTCGGTCCTGCTGATGGACGAGGTAGTGCTCGTACACAGCCTGCGACTCGGACAGCTCGACTCTCACCTAAGTTACGGTACCGTAGGTTGTGACGGCGCGATGCGGTTCCGGTCAGTCCGGGACGACGACCGCCCGTCCGCGCAACTCATTCGCGGCGAGTCGTCGGTACGCCTCGAGCCCGTCGTCGAGAGAGAACTTCTCGACGGCGACCTCCAGCACTCCGTCGCGAGCGAGGTCGAGGACCTCGATCAGCTCATCCCGAGCCCCCCAGTAGGGGGCGCGCACCGACACCTCATACGGCTGCGAGAAGAATCCCACCTTGGCAGCGGCGACGCCGTCACCGATGCCCACGATCACGACGTCACCCATCGTGCCGACGACCCCCATCGCGGTGTCGAGCGTCGGTTGGAGTCCGACGAAGTCGAATACGGCTGTGGCCCCGTCGTTTCCGGTGATCGACCGGACATTCGCCACGGCATCGGCATCGCTGAGGACTGTCTCATGGGCGCCCACTTCGCGCGCGAACGCGAGCTTGTCCTCGCTGACGTCGAGGGCGATGATCCGCGCCGGGGTCAGGTGCCTCAGCAGCTGAATCCCGATGTGTCCCAGACCGCCGGCACCGATCACGACCGCCGTTGTGCCGCCGACGAGCTTCGGCAGCGATGGTTTGATCGCGTGGTAGGGGGTGAGCCCGGCATCCGTGAGCGGGACCGCCGCGATCGGGTCGAGATCACCGAGCGGGACGAGATGACGAGCGTCGTCGACGATCATGTACTCCGCCATCGCGCCCTCGTTGCCGAGTCCGGGTGGGGCGATGCCGAGTTCGGCGGCGCGAGTGCAGTAGTTCTCGAGCCCACGCGAACAGAAATGGCAGACACCGCAACCCCACGGGCCGTAGACCGCGACCGCCGTCCCCTCGCTCAGTGTCGTGACGCCACTACCGATTTCGGCGACCACGCCTGCGCCCTCATGCCCGAGCGTCATCGGCAACGGATAAGGGAAACCCTCTGCGGGCATGTTGAGCACGAAATCGTCGGAGTGGCACGCACCCGCAGCGGTCACCTTCAGGAGCACCTGTCCGGGACCGGGTGTCGGCTTGTCGACCTCACGGAGCTCTGGCGGACTTCCTGGCTTGATGATCTGGATGGCTTTCATGCCGGACACCTTTCGGTTCGAGTCGTTCGCGTGCTCTCCCGCCCTCCGGTCTACCCGCGTATGGCCATACGCGCATAGGTCTACGGCGAACCGGACATGAATTCCTGGTCGGACCTCACCATCGCCGCGACGGGCTCCGAGCCGCACAGCGTACGCACTGCCGGGCGGCCGGCAGCACCTCCAGGCGCTCCGCACCGATCGGTGCGCCGCATGTCTCGCAATGCCCGTACGCACCGGAGCCGACACGATCCAGCGCGGCACCGATCTCGTCGAGCCGAACCCGCGATCGTTCCAACTGGGCAACCAGGTGTCCGCGTTCGACCGCCAGCGTAGAACCCTCCGGATCGTGCTCGTCGTCGGCTGCCGCGTCGCTCGTCGCCTCGAGGACGGCAGCAAGGCGGGTCGACAACGACTCGATCAGTGCGGCGGTACGTTCCCTCTCGGCGACCAGTGCATCGCGGGAGTCGACGTCCTCACTCGGGTTCACAGTGCGCCCATCCGACGGCGTCTCGCTCAGGTACCGCAGAAGGTCTGGAAGGTGTCGCTGAACGCCGGCGGGGCCGGTGCCGCGTAGTGAGCCCAGTCCATGCGACGTTCGAACGGATGCGTGACCGCGGTCAGCAACCGGGCGAACGGTTCCAGATCCCCCTCGGTCGCGGCACGCAGGGCAGCATCGACCTGGTGATTCCGTGGGATGTAGACCGGGTTGACACGGTCCATCGCCGCGGCGACCGCCTCGGGCTCGCGACCGGCACCGGCCAGTGCACGTCGCCACCGTTCGAGCCATGGACCGATGTGCTCGCGGGGAATGAGGCTGGTGATCGGGACCTGGTCGCCGCGGAGCTCGTCGGCCAGCGCCCGGAAGGTGCCCGTCCAGTCGGCGCGCTGGTCGCGCATCAGGGTCAGAAGGTCGGCGATCAGGTCGGGTTCGGCAGACACATCGTCCAGTCCGATCTTCGACGCCATGCCGGTGATGAAATGTCGTTCGTAGCGCGCCTCGTAGGTGGTCAGCACCTCGGTCGCCGCAGTGATCGCGTCGTCGGGCGTCGGCGCCATAGACCTGAGCAGCGTTTCGGCGAATCGGGCCAGGTTCCACTTCAGGACGGCGGGCTGATTCCCGTATGCGTATCGACCGGCATGGTCGATCGAGCTGAACACCGCTGACGGATCGAACGCATCGAGGAAGGCGCAGGGGCCGTAGTCGATGGTCTCTCCGGAGATCGTGGTGTTGTCGGTGTTCATCACCCCGTGGACGAAGCCGACGAGCATCCACTGGGCCACCAGGGCCGCCTGACGTTCGAGAACGGCTTCGAAGAACACGACGTAGCGGCTGTGGTCGCCGGGTTCCGATGCCGCGGCGAGTTCCGGATAGTGACGGCCGATCGCGTAATCGGCCAGTTGCTGCGTCAGGTCGGTGTTACGCGCGGCGTATTCGAAGGTTCCCACGCGGAGATGGCTGGCGGCGATCCGGGCCAGCACCGCGCCGGGTTCGGCACCGGTGCGCTGGATGTCGCGCCCGGTGGCCACGACCGACAGCGAGCGCGTCGTCGGGATGCCCAGCGCATGCATCGCCTCACTGACGAGGTACTCGCGCAGCATCGGCCCCACCACGGCGAACCCGTCGCCGCCTCGAGAGAACGGAGTGCGCCCAGAACCCTTGAGCTGCAGGTCCACTCGTCGACCGTGGCGATCGACGAGCTCTCCCAACAGCAAGGCCCGACCGTCGCCGAGAAGTGGGGTGTAACCGCCGAACTGGTGCCCGGAGTAAGCCGTCGCGACGGGGACGGCGTCGACAGGGGCGGCCGCACCCGCCAGGAGCGCGATGCCGTCGTCGGTTCGGAGGGCGTCGGTGTCGAGCTCGAGGTCGGCAGCGAGTGCCTCGTTGACGACCAGCAGGCGCGGTGCGGGTGCATCGGCGCCCTGCCACGGCACGGTGAGTGGCGTCAGCGCATCGACGAAAGTGCGCTCGAAGCCGGCGATCGCGGCACTCGTGCGTGCGGGGGAATCAGGAGAGGCGGACACCCTACCGAGGGTAACCAGTTTCGCCATCGGCAAACCGGGTGCGCGATCGGAACCGTCCGGTTCGCCGGCCTCGGACGGCCGTCAGACAGCCAGTGCCGCGCCACAGATGCCGCACGCCTCGAAGTTGCGTCGATTCCACCGGGCGATCGGAATGAAGAAGACACTGAACTGTGAGTACTCACGCATCCTCGCCCACTGGGTGGTGTTGTGGCAGCGGGGACACGCACGGGTCTGGCCCGCGCCGAGATGCTTTTGCCTACGGCCATATCCGAACAAGAAGAACACACCGCCATGGTAGAGATCCCGGCGGCGACTGGACGTGTGCGCAGCACCAGTTCCTCTCCGATCCCGGACCCGCGGAACGTCGGCCGGACATACAGGTGGCCGAGGTAGCCCCATCGGCCGCCGGCGGCCCGGCGCGGACTGGGCATCCGGATGTGCTCGGTCAAGCACACCATTCCGATTGCGAGTTCATGTGTGCCGGCGGTCCAGACCGTTCGCCGGTCGTCGCCGAGCCAGGTCGCGACCGCGGCGACGAAGTCCACGTCGCCCTGCCATGGTCCGACTGTGGCATCGGTCTCGCGCGCCCACTCCCACCGAAGTTCGGCCACTTGTTCCGCGCTTCGACAGCGGTGTATTCCCACTCCGTCCCGATCGGTCACCCCCCAAGGGTGACCGATGTTCCGCGTCCGCCGTACGACGACGCCACGTTCTCGCCCGGCCACGCGCGTTTCACTCCGGTGAAGGCGCGGCGTCGATCGGGTTCCGCGACGAGAATGGACACCGTCGGAGGTAGCGTCGCCCACTCGGCGACGCGGCCGTCGCGATGCCGGGAATCGGTAGGCTCGATGGTGACCGAATTGTCGGTCTGATGACGACAACGGCGGGCCGCGGACACGCAAACCGGAGGGAAGCATGGAAGCACTGATACTGATTGCCGTCATCGTCGTGATCGTCGTCGGGGTGGTGGTCTTCGCACAGCAGCGTTCCGGCGCCAACGCGGCCCGCACACTGGACGACGCGAAGGCCGACGCGCGGCAAGCCATCGAACGACTCGGGGGACAGGTGTTCATGCTGGTCGGCGACGGCCCGGCGTCGAAGCAAGCGCTCGCCGACGCGGGGGAGCGCTACACCGCGGCAGGGTCCCAGATCGAGCAGGCCAACTCGCCGACGCAGGCCCGGCTGGCCAAGCAGACCGCGATCGAGGGTCTCTATTACATCCGGGCCGCCCGCGCGGCGATGAATCTCGACCCCGGACCGGCCATCCCCGAACTCGACGGTCAGAAGAGTGCGGGTGCGGTCACCGAGGATCGCACCGTGGAGTTCGAGGGACGACAAGTCGCGGCATCGCCGAATCCGTCGGCGCAGACCCCGAATTACTACCCCGGCGGTCGTGTCGCGGGTCGGCCGGTTCCCGCCGGTTGGTACTCGGAGCCGTGGTGGAAACCGGCTCTGGTGGCCGGCGCCTGGGGACTCGGGTCGATGTTCTTGTTCTCGGCGATGTTCTCCGGGATGGCGGGCGTGCCCTACGACGCGCAGGGATTCGAGAGCGGCGCCGGCGACGGTTCCGAAGCGGGTGCGCTCGAGGGCGGCGGCGACTCCGGCGACTTCGGCGGTGGCGATTCCGGAGGCGGTGATTCCGGCGACTTCGGCGGTGGAGGAAGCGATTTCGGCGGCGGCGACTTCGGCGGTGGATTCGACTTCTGAGCGCTCTCCCTGGGGTCTCCCGGCTACCCTGAGGACCGCTCAGGTCGCTGTCGGTGCGGCGACGACGGAGAGCAGCCGGAGCTTCTCCGCGCTCGCGCTAACCGGTGTCGCGGTGTAGACGAGGAGTGAGTGCGAACACCGCGGGTCGACGAGGATCTGGCAACTCAGCTCCAGGAACCCGACCTCGGGGTGCTCGTACCGCTTGAGCTCCCGAGGTGCGATGCCCACTTCGTGCCGTGCCCAGATGTCGCGGAACTCCTCGCTCTCGGCGCGGAGTCGTTCCGCCAGTGACGCCGCGTAGGAATCGGGGCCACGGAGCGCCATGACTCCGCGGAGCCCCGACACGTACATCCGCGAGTAGAACTGATGGTCCTCGGCAGGGTGCAACCGGCGAGAACCGGCGTCGGTGAACCACCGATAGCCGATGCTTCGCGCGGGACCGTCGAACCGCGTGAGGTCGCCGACGAGGGCGACCCCGAGACGGTTCTGGCGCAACGTTTCACCGAGTTCGGTGACGATCTCGGCCGGAGTGTCGTCGAGTCGGTCGAAAATGCGCATCATGCCCGGGGCGACG
This sequence comes from Gordonia sp. HS-NH1, assembly GCF_001418765.1. Lineage (NCBI taxonomy): Bacteria > Bacillati > Actinomycetota > Actinomycetes > Mycobacteriales > Gordoniaceae > Gordonia > Gordonia sp. HS-NH1. The sequence continues at coordinate 37,518 of NZ_LIYC01000018.1, read as the reverse complement.
TGCTCGCGGTCGGAGCCCGCAATCGGCGGCTGGTGGCCGGCGAGGAGGAACAGATGGTCTCGCTCCGCGCGCGAGAGGTGCAAACCCTGGGCGATGGCGGCGATCATCTGCGGCGACGGCTGCGGGCCGCGCTCTCGTTCGAGCCGCGAGTAGTAGTCGGTGGACATGTGACTCAACGCCGCGACCTCCTCGCGACGGAGGCCACCTGTGCGACGCCGTTGTCCACGCGGCAGTCCCACGTCTTCGGGTTGCAGCGCGGCGCGCCTCACCCGGAGAAAGTCTGCGAGGCCCGGTCGATCGATCATGTGGCCATTGTTCCGTGCACGGGTACCGCTCAGCCACGGATCGACAGGCCGTGGTTAACGGTGCGGTAGGCCGCGACACTCGGAGACGTGAGAACGAACCCGGCCCGACGAGGAGCTCAGATGTCACCAGGCAGCAGATACACCCTGACCATTCCGGATCTCACCGGTCGACGAGCGGTGGTGACCGGCGCCAGCGACGGGATCGGCTGGGAGATCGCGGCGGCCCTCGCCGGAGCCGGTGCGGAAGTGGTCATGCCGGTACGCAATCCGAGCAAGGGTGCGGCGGCCGCCACACGCATTCGCGACCGACACCCCGCGGCCACCCTCACCCTCGAGCACGTCGACCTGTCCGAGCTGGCCTCCGTCGAGTCGCTCGCCGCACGGCTCCGCGCCGACGGCACACCGATCAATATCCTGGTCAACAACGCCGGTGTGATGACTCCGCCGGAACGGATGACCACGTCCGATGGGTTCGAAGTCCAGTTCGGCACCAATCACCTCGGGCATTTCGCGCTCACCGTCGCGCTGCTGCCGGTACTCCGTGCCGGAAAGGCGCGGGTTACTTCGCAGACGAGCATCGCCGCGAAGCGGGGCTCGATACAGTGGGACGACCTGAATTGGGAGCACGACTACGACGGGATGAGCGCATACCGCCAGTCCAAGATCGCGTGTGCGCTGTTCGGCCTCGAACTCGGACGCCGCAGCCACGCCGCGGGTTGGGATGTGACGAGCACGATCTCGCATCCCGGGGTCGCTCCGACCAGTCTTCTCGCGGCCAGGCCGGAGGTCGGCAGGACGGCGTCAACCGGCGGCCGGCGGATCATCGAGTGGTTGTCGCGACATGGCCTGGGGGTCGGAACGGTCGAAACCGCTTCTCTCCCAGCGCTGATGGCCGCCACAACGCCCGAGGTGCCCGACGGTGCGTTCTACGGACCCCAGTGGCCGGGGAACGCGGGCGGTCCACCCGGCGCGCATCCACTCTGGGGGCCGTTCCGTGATCACGGGGCGGCGACACGGCTGTGGGAGGTCTCTGAACAATTGACCCGCGTGAGGGCGAGCTGACGATCAGACCTCGCGATGACTCTCGATCGGCTAAGTGGTGTGTGCCACCTGCGGACCGCAGTCGACGCAGGTGACACACCGGCAAGGAGCACTTGTGGTGCTTTCCACTCGGAGTCTTGGGGACGAACGAGTCAGGGGAAGAGGGTGAGAAAGGTCGCCGCCGAGGTGACACACAGCAGCGCGGCGATCGTCACGCCGGCACGAGCATGATCGGCTATCGGGACTTCGCGCGCGCCTGTCGAGACATCTGCTGTGGTACTCGCCTTCGTCACAAGATTTCCCTCCGATGACCCGATACCGTCCCTGAGAACATTAGGGCCGCGAACGTTCGGGATTCCCCTGGTGCCGCCGGTCGACGCCGCACCGATGCACAAGATAACGAATTCGTAACGGTCATCTCTCCGTAGGTTTGAAATCCACTCAGGCTGCGGAGATCGCAGTCTGAACGCCCCGATCCCGCGGCAGCCGTTCGCACGCATGTGCGACAATGTCTCGGTGAGTTCTCAGACAAGAGCCGGACTGACGCCCGGAGATCTGGAGTCGCTGTCCGCCGCACTCGCCTCCGGCAAACGGGCCACGGTGTATCTGCGCGACGCGATGCCGTCGTTGAATCTGGAGGCCGGCGCCTCGGCGCGGGTCGTGTCGATCGACGGTTCGACAGTGACGGTGAGCCCGAGAGGCATCGACGACCAGTTACCGTTCGAGGCCGACGAATTGCGGCGGAACCGGCCGGCGCCGGGCACGACGACGGCCGCTCGCGGGCGCACACCGAAGCGGGCACCCGCCCAGGACGATCCCGCCCCGGTCGCCAAACCTGCTGTGACCCCGACAGTTCCCGCTGACGCACCCAAGAAGTCACGGCCCGCGTCGGACACACAACCGAAAGCGGTGGAGCCGACGCCCCCACCCGCGACGAGCAAACCGCCGCGAAAGTCGAAGGCGTCGACCGCGCCGACGACCGTCACGATCACCGCGTCGGGGGAGAGCACCTGGACGGTGTCAGTTGCGCACGGGACCCGAAAGCAGGGGAAACCTGCCGAGGTCACGGCGGATCGGGTGGCACGAGCGATGCGAGAGCTGGACGACGAGACCGCGATCGCGGCAGTCGACGCCGTGATCGAGTCCGCACGATCCGCCGCCCAGCGTCGCATCGAGGAGCTCAGTCAGGAACTCGAAGCCGCGCGGGCCGCCCTCGCACACCTGGACGGTCCCGGCGACGACGACTGACGACTGGCCGGCTGGGTCGCCTCAGCCCTGCCGGTCCCGAAACCGGTACATCGCGCGGATGTCTCGCGTGATGGCCTTGTCCCTCTTGTTTCGCTTACTCGACCGACGGGCATCGCCCCGAGCCGCCGACCACTCGCTTTCGCGTAGCAGTTTGCGGTAGCGCTCCAATCGACCGGCATCGAGCCGGCCTTCTCGAATTGCCTCCTGCACCGCGCATCTGGGCTCGCTGCGGTGCTCGCAGTCGCGGAATCCGCAGTCGCGGGACAACTCTTCGATCTCGGCGAAGGTCCGGCCGGCCGCGTCCGCAACATCCTGCACCCCGATCCCGCGCAGACCGGGGGTGTCGATGAGCACCTTGCTCCCCGGGAGAGGCAGCAGCTCACGGTGCGCCGTGGTGTGCCTGCCCTTGCCGTCGACCGAGCGAATCTGCCTGGCCGCCATGTGCTCTCGTCCAAGCAGCGCGTTGGCCAGGCTCGACTTGCCGGCACCGGAAGAACCCAGGAGAACGGCGGTACCGGTGATGGCCGAGGCGAGCAGATCGATACCGACGCCGCTGACCGTGCTCGTCGTCACGATCTCGGCGCCCGGGGCGACCGCGGTGACCGCGGCTTCGCCGGCGAGGGTGTCGTCGACCAGGTCGGACTTGGTCAGCGCGATGACCGGTCGAGTGCCGGCGTCGTAGGCCAGCGTCAGCAGGCGCTCGATCCGGCCGACGTTCACCCGGTGCGCCACCGACACCGCGATGATCACCGTGTCGACGTTGGCGGCGAGCACCTGCCGTTCCGAAGTCCGGTCCGAGCTCGCGCGCGCGATCGCCGTCCGCCGCGGCAGGACGCCCACGACCTGGGCCCGCTCATCGTCACGGCGCAGCACGACCCAGTCACCGGTGCACACGGCCAGTTCGCGGTCGCCGATGTGGTGGGAGCTGCGGACGGCCCGGACCGGACCCGCTGCTGTCAGGGTGTCGCACCCGCCGCGATCCACTCGCACGACGCGAGCAGGCACATCATCGTCGGCAGCGTGATCGGCGAACAGAGTCGAGAAATGCTCGTCCCAGCCGATGCTGGTGAGCTCGATAGGGGAGGACGAATGATCTGGAGAATTCACTGTGGAGACCTTCGGGATGAGCCCGCGACCCCGGAAGTTCCCCAGTGCTGCGACAGAGTCGCCTGTGAGGGAACAGATTACGAGGGTCGGAGACGGGCTGGAGAATTGGGGATGGCTCGGATGCTGCTGTCGACGACAGCGATCTCGACGGCAACCATCGACACACCTCCAGGTCTCGAGCTGTCCATTGTCGGACAGCGCGGCTGACGCTAGCACCGTCCGACGAGGGCCGCCACTGTTTTTCTCGATCCGTATGACGATGAGCCCGGATTCCGGGTTCGACGTCATACAAGTTCTCGCAACAACCGGGGCCTTCGAACTATCGCAGCCCCAACTCCACACCCCGAGCGAGGATTTCGCGACGCGAGGTCATGCCCAGCTTGGACAGCACCGCCGACACGTGATGGTCCGCGGTCTTCGACGAGATGTACAACCGCCGGGCGATCTCCGTGTTCGACAACCCCTCTGCCACCAGACGCGCGACCTCCAGTTGCCGGTTCGTCAGGCCACCGGGGTTCACGCGGGTTGTCGAACGGGGGCGCTGGGGGACTGTGTCGCAGCCGCGTTCGCGCAACATCGCTCGCGCGCGATCTGCGGTACCCACCGCGCCGAGACCGTCGAGCATCGTCACACCGCGTCCGGGATCGTCGGAGTCGATCCAGCACAACGCCGCCGAGAACGGGTCGCCGGCGTCCGTCCACCACCGGGCGGCGTCGGCGTGCCGGCCGTCGATGGACAACTGATACGGCTCCGCGATCGGACCGGTCTGGGTCGACATGCCCAGTCGGGACCGCCAGACGGCGACGCTTCCCGATGCCCACTCGGTTCCGTCGTCGTCGAGAGTGTCCGCCGCGACGACCCGCGCATCCTCGGCACCGGTCATCCAGCTGATCTCCGCGAGAGCGGCCAGGACCGCGAGTCGCCGGAGAGGTTCGTCGATCTGACCGGCCAGGGTCCACGCTTTCTCGATCTCGTGGACATCGAACGGAGCGCCACACCGGAGCGGCACCAGCGCCGTGACCAGGCGCGGCCACAACGTGGCGATCGGCATCCCGTCGGCTTCGATGACAGCTCCGGCGTCCTCGAGGGCACCGTTCCAGTGGCCACGCGTCAGCTGCAGTCGGCTCCGCACCGCGGTCTGCCAGTGCCGACAGATCTGGATGTCGCGCTCGACCGTGAACGGGAGACCGGCGTCGAGGATCCGGTCGGCCGCACGGTACCTGCCCTGTTCGACGTCGAGGCTGGCCACCTGCGAATAGACGGTCGAGGCGAGTTCGTCGAAACCGAGTGTGCGAGCGGCTTCCATGTGCGCGAGAAGCCTGGTCCGCGAATGTTCTTCGCCGCTGGACAGGGCGGCCGAATCCGAGACGACCTGATTCCACAGGCGCAGTTCGTCGTCGGTTGCGGAGGTGGTGTCGGCCAACAGGGTCGCGGTCCCCGACACGTCGCCCCGCATGAACGCCAGAAAGGCGCGCTGGATCTGGGCCTGGCTGTACACCGTGGTCGCCCCGGTGCCGTACGCGATCTCTGCCGCACGGGTCAGGTGTGACTCGGCGCGTTGCCGGTGCGCACTGTAGTACTCATAGACACCGACGGCGACATGAGCTGTCGCCACACCGGTGTCGTCGCCCAGTTCCGTCCACAGCGGGAACGTCTCGTTGACAGTGGCTATCGCATCGCGGAGTCGGCTGACCATGTACTGCTCGTTGGCCAGCGCCAGCAGCAACTCCGCACGCTCACGCGCCGAAGCGTTGCGCTGGTGCCGCTTCGCGATTTCGTAGTACGCCACGGCTTCCGTGTGCGCGCCGCCGCGGATGGCGTCCTCGGCCGCCGCGACGGCATATCGGATGGCGCGGCCCGAGTCTCGGGCGGCAACCGCGTGATGGGTCAACACGGACGGGTGCACGGTGCCCAACTGCTCGAGCGCCTCCAGCAGCTGTGCATGCAGGTGCGCGACCCCACCCGGTGGGATGGTGGATTCGATTGCCCGGCGCGCCAACTCATGTCGAAAGACGATGCCATCGGATCGCCACTCCAGGAGTCCGGTGTCGGCGAGACGCTGGAGCGTGGGGTAGTCGATCCCCAGGACGGGCAACGCGGTGTCGGCGACGCGTTCCGGGGACGCCGCTATCAGCTGGAGTGCTTCGAAGTCTGTCGCGCTGACCTTCGTCGTCCGCGCCAGCACGGCGTCACGCACCGACGAGGGGATCGGCAGGTCTGGTTCGCGGGAGACCTCGGTCGCGAAGTACGGATCGCCGCCGGTCGCGGCGTGCACCAGCGTGGGATCGAGACCCGTACCCTCGACCAACTCGGCGATCGCCGCGACGCTGAGCGGCGGCAATTCGATGCGGCACACGTCCTCGGCGAGGAGCGCACGCGCCGATGCCTGCGGTTCGAGGTCTCGATGTGTCAGGAGCAGGACCAAGGGCATCGACTCGATACGACGGCACAGGAACCGCAGCACATCGGTCGACGCCGCGTCGACCCAGTGCAGATCTTCCACCACCAGCAGTGACGGTTCGGCACCGAGATGGGCGAAGGTTGCTTCGCAGACCTCTGCCAGCGTCATCGGCTCGAGGCCGATACCGAGATCTTTGACGGGTCCGAGGGGGCGCGGGGTGTCGAGCGGATCGCAAGCCACTCGGAGAACCCGCACATCGCGGGCGGTCGCACACACCTGGGTGACCAGCGCCGTCTTGCCCGCGCCGCTCTCGCCGGCGACCGAGAATGCCGAGCCGGTCGGAAACCGGGCAAATGCCGCCCTGATCTGCGACAACTGCTCGGCTCTCTCCAACAAACGCACCGTCCGAGTGTAGGCCGCGGAACGGTCGAATAGGTGGGTCTACCCATTCATGGACAGGACGCTCGACGAAAGATGGGAGGTCCTCACCGATGTCGCCCCTACGCCCGGTGACCGACTGTTGTCAGTGCGCCGGTACCGAATCGGTCACCGACGTCAAGTCGTCCCACACACAGAATGGACAATCCAATGACGACATCCATCACCCCGGACCTCGTCTCGTTGCGCGACAAGCAGCAGAAGGTCTGGAGCAGCGGCGATTACAACCGTATCGCCGCGCTGACCGTGCCGGTCAACGAAGCAACCGTGACCGCGGCGTCGGTCATTCCCGGTGACCGGGTCCTCGACGTCGCGACCGGAACCGGTCACTCCGCACTCGCCGCGGCTCGGCAGGGCGGCGACGTCACCGCGATCGACTATGTGCCGGCGCTTCTCGACATCGCCCGCAGCCGTGCCGACGCAGAGCATCTCGACGTCGAGTTCGTCGAAGCCCCGGCGGAGGTCTTGCCGTTCGGCAACGCGGTATTCGACACCGGCATCTCGACGATCGGCATCATGTTCGCCGCCGATCACGAACTGGCCGCGCGTGAACTGACCCGCGTCGTCCGACCGGGAGGGAGGATCGTGGTCACCAGCTGGACTGCGGACGGCTTCGTCGGCGGAATGCTCGCCACCGTCGGCCGCCACGTGACCCCGCCTCCCGGCGCACGTCCCGCCACTCGATGGGGCGATCAGGACTACGTCGCGTCGTTGTTCGGTGATCGCGTGCAATCGGTCGGTTCGCACACCGAGGCGCTGACCGTTCGATTCGTGGACGCGGCCGCGTTCGCGGACCTGTTCCTGGGCTACTACGGCCCGACGTTCGCCGCCGCGTCGAAACTCGACGAGGACGGCAGTCAGGCACTGCGAGCCGACCTGATCACGCTCGCCGAGTCCCACCAGCAGCCGGTGCCCGGCGGGATCTCGATCGACTGGAAGTACCGGGTGGTCGAGGCGGTGCGGTCGTGAACGCTCCTCGCAGACGCAGCACGGTCATCACGCGCCTCGGTGCGGTGACAGCGATCGCCGCAGCCGTCGGTGTGGCGGCACCTCTCGTGACGACTGCATCGGCAGCACCCGCCCGCACCCCGGGCGCGACGCTGACGATCGTCGATCAGAACATCACCGGCGCCGGCAAGAACCGCATCATCATCCAGGGTCTGTACCCGATGACCCGGGCGGACGCAGTCGGATTCGTCACGCACATCAACGATCGGGGCTGCGGTGGCATGCACTACATCGTGCTGGGAGACGACGGGAAGGAGCAGTACCTCTACGATCGCAACTTCCCGGGCACATCAGTGGGTACCGACGGATTCTTGCGGGCGTCCGACCGTGGACTCGAATACCTCCGCCAGTTCGTGGTTCCCAGTTCGGTTCTCGACGAGGACCGGGACGGCGCCGACGAGGTGTTCGTCCGGGTCCGGTTCACCGACGGCGACTGCCGCGCGCGAGTCCAGACCACCAACGTGGTGGCCGGCAGGTTCTGAGCCGACCTCGCCCACCCGGGCACATCCGGGTGGGCGAGTGTCGATTCAACCGGCTTCGGCGGGGTCGACGTCGGTGTCGATACGCATGGCGGCCACCAGTTCCCGATAGAGCTCGTCGGTGGCGAGCAGGCTCCGATGGTTGCCGACCGCACGCACCCGTCCGGCTTCGAGGACCACGATCTGGTCGGCGTCCATGATGGTGGAGAGCCGATGGGCGATGGTGACGACTGCTCCGCGGGCCGCTTGTCGTCGGATGCCGTCGGCCACCGACGCCTCGGTGAGCCCGTCGAGTTGGGCGGTCACCTCGTCGAGAAGGAGGAGTTCGGGGTCGACGACCAGTGCTCGGGCGAGTGCGATTCGTTGCCGTTCCCCGCCGGACAGCGTGGATGCGGTGACATCGGTCAGGAGACCATCGGGCATGGAGCGGACCCGGTCATCCATCCGCACGGCCGCCAGGGCACGCCACACGTCGTCGTCAGAGGCCTCGGGTGCCGCGTAGACCAGATTGTCGCGCACCGTCCCTGGAACGAGCGGGGTGTCCTGTTCGACGTAGGCGATACGGGCGCGCAAGTCGTTGAGTGTCCACTGGTCCAGCGGCCGGCCGTCGAGCAGGATCTCTCCCCGATCGGGCCGTAGGAACTTCAGGAAGAGGGAGAAGATGGTCGTCTTCCCGGCGCCCGACGGTCCGACGATGGCGGTATGCCCGCGGCGCGGAATCACCAGATCGATGCCGTTGAGCGCGGCTGGGGCGTCGGGCGCGTAGCGGTACACCACGTCGTGGAGTTCGAGCGCGGCGGCGGTCCGGTCGACGTGCGCCGGTGAGGATCCGATCACCGCATCGTCAGATTCCGTTCGGAGGTCGGAGATCTCGGAGATTCGCGCGGCGGCGGCCAGCCCCGACTGCAGCGCAGTGACACTCATGGTCAGCAGCGAGACCGGCATCATCAGCTGAAATGCGTAGAGCAGGAAAGCGATCAGGGTGCTGACGCTCATCGAACCGTCCGCGACACGCCAGGCGCCGAACGCCAGGACGATCATCACCGCCAGATTGATTCCGCCGCCGGTGATCGTCCACGCCCAGGCCTCGATGCGGACGGCCCGGATACCCTTGCTCGCCGAGCGGTGCGCGAATTCGCCGATCCGGGCGGATTCTCGCGCCTCGGCGCGACTTGCCTTGACCGTGCGGATCGAGCGGAGGACGCCCTCCAATCGGCCACCGAGGAAACCGATCTCGGCTTGCGCGTCTTGCTGCGCCTTGGCCAGTCCGGGCATCAGCACTGCTGCGGCGGCACCGACCATGATGACGACGGCCATCGTGGTCGCGAACAGCGGGAGGTCCAGAACCGCCATGAGAACGAGCGCCCCGACCATCCCGACCGAGCCGTTGACACCGTTGACGATGCTCGATGTCGTCGCTTCACGGATCAGCAGGGTGTCGGAGGTGACGCGCGCTACCATCTCGCCGCTCGGTCTCCGGCCGAGTTCGGGGATCTCGACACGTAGGAGGTGACCGATCAGGCCGGTCCGGGTGGCCAGGATGATGCGTTCGGCCAGTGTGCCCAGCATGATCGTCTGGATCAGACTGATCACCGATCCGGCGACGAGCAGAACGGCCAGGACGGTGATCGGCGCCGCCAGCGATTCCGAGACCGCCAGCCCGTCGAGTACCCACTTGGTGACCAGGGGGGTTGCGAGTTCGGCTGCGGTAGCGAGCAATCCGAGGAAGACACCCAGCGCGAGGAGCCCGCGGTTCGGGCGCATGTACGACCAGAGGATCGCCAGTTTGGCGCGCTTCGGCATGTCCGGGGTCTGCCCGGGATCGGCAGTGGATATCGAAGTCGTCATCGGACAAGCCCTCCGGAGTGGTACATACGAGTTCTAGATTGACACAGGCCCTCGGCGACATCGCCGTGCGTGCCGACGTCAGCCGCAGCACCCTGCACCGCCATTTCCCCGACCGCCAGTCCCTAGTCGACACGGCTCTCGTCGAGGCGAGCACCATTCTCGTGGTTGGTCGGGGCCCACCGGCTGTTCGCGGCGGCGCCGCCGCCAGGGGGCCGGCGATGAGTTTCGTCAGGTGGTGTGGTCAGACTTCGCACACACACGATCGGATGAAGAATGAGCAACGTCAACGTATGGGCGTGCGTAGTCGCGGTCGTCGCTGCATTCGTGGCGAGCGCCCTGTACTACAGCGTTCTGGGCGCACCGGCTACGGCCCAGGTTCACCGGCCGACCTGGGCGACGCCGGTCGTCGAACTGGCCCGAAACGCTGTGCTCGTGGTGCTCGTCGCCGGCCTGGTCGCGCAGCTCGATCCGGATTTCACCGGCGCACTGTTGCTCGCTGCGGGGCTGTTCCTCATTCCGCTCGTGCTGCTCGCCGGCGCGGTGTTTCACGAGGGAGCTGCGATATCAACAGCAGCAGTACACCTGGGGGACTGGGCCCTGAAGCTGCTCATTCTCGTCCTGATCGTGTCGCTGTGGCGGTGAGAACACAACGGTCCTGGCGCGCGAAATGTCAGGCAGGCTCCAGGGCCCGCTTGGCCTTTTCCAATGCGGCCAGCGTACGCAGCACCGAATCGCGCTTGGCGGTCAAGTCGGACACCTTCGCCTTGCCGCTCAGGCCGGGGTCAGCCTGCGCGACGGCCAGCCGTTCCTCGATCTCTGTCAGCTGCCCCAGCAACGACTGGGCGCGGCTCATGAGTTCCTCGCGGTCGGGTCGGGAGACATCCGCCGGCCGGGCGTTTCCGGACACGGCGTTCTTGGCCTTGGGGGCTGTCGTGTGTCCGCCTGTCCTTGTGGTGGTGGATGCGGATCGTGCGATGCCGCGCTGCCCGGACCGGGCGCGCAGCGGGGGCTGTGTGCGGGTCCGGTTCAGCACTGCCCAGGCTTCACGAGCCGCCACCCGGTGTTCGCGTTCTTCGTCGTCATCGGACGTCAATGACGCGCCCAAGGGTCGTAGACCATAGAAGCCGACGAACTCACGGGCCGCCGCGATGATCTGTTCTGCCCCTCGGCAGCGCCCGCACCGCGGTTCGCCGCGGAGTTCTGCGATGTCGTCGCTGGATGAGCACCACACGCAGGCGCGGGCAGTGGAGTCGGTCACGATGGCATCGGTAGCGGCGAGATTCACGGGTGAATACACTACGGGACAATGTCTTTCATCCTGCGACCGGGCTCCGTCCCGCAGCTTGGTGCCTGGATTTGCACTGGTCGTTGCCGCGTCGGATCACGTCCCTCTCCCGCCGGATGGCGGGCGCGCATCACGATCGTCACGATCTGACGCCGGCAGAAGTCACAGTGCTGTTGGAATCATTCCGTCGAGACACCCGTTGGTGCCACCATGCGAGCTATCACCTACGACCGCTTCGGCGGTCCTGATGTCCTGCAACTGACCGACCTCCCCACGCCCAAGGTCGGCCCCGACTCCGTGCTGGTCCGCGTCCGGGCCTCGAGTGTCAATCCGGTGGACTGGAAGGTCCGCGAGGGGTACCTCGCCGAGATCATGGACACCGTTTTCCCAGTGGTCCCGGGCTGGGATGTCGCGGGTGTGGTTGAACAGGTCGGCCTGGACACGCCTGAGTTCAAGGTCGGGGACGAGGTGTTCGGTTATGTCCGGAAAGACGTCGTCGGAGGGGAAGTGGCGGGCGGAACCTTCGCCGAGCTGGTCGCCGCACCGGTGCGCACTCTCGCCCACAAACCGTCGAGCTGGTCGTTCGAGGAGGCTGCCGCTGTTCCCCTCGCCGGCCTCACGGCGTATCAGACCATTCGCCGGGCGGGAGTCCAGGCAGACCACACAGTGTTGGTCCATGCCGCCGCGGGCGGCGTCGGATCCTTCGCGGTCCAGGTCGCTCGCGCTCTCGGCGCACGAGTGATCGGCACCGCCTCAGAATCCAATCACGACTATCTCCGGACCCTCGGGGCCGAGCCCACCACATACGGGGAGGGTCTGGCCGACCGGGTACGCGCACTCGCACCCGGCGGCGTCGACGTCGTGCTCGACTACGTCGGTGGCGACGCACTCGACTCGGTGCCAGATGTGCTGAGGGACGGCGGGACGGTCGCCTCGATCACCGACGCACGCGCACGAGACGACTTCGGCGGTCACTACGTGTGGGTGCGGCCCGACTCCGGCGACCTCGCGGCGCTGGCCCGCCTCGGCGACGCCGGCGACCTCAATCCGGAGATCGCCGAGGTGTTCGACCTGGCCGACGCCGCCGGTGCCCACGAGAGCAGCCAGTCCGGTCACGTGCGGGGCAAGATCGTGGTCCGCGTTGCCGGCGAATGACAGCGCGGGCTCTAGTCAGGCTGGTGGGCAAACCCGGTTGACAACTGCGGGTGACCACCGATCAAGGCATCTCCATCGTCTGGGCGCGACGGATCTCCTCCACAGCCCGGGTCAAGTACGCTGCCGGGTCGACCTCGGCACGCGCGGCGAGGTCGGCGATGACCACCAGTGCAGCGGCGGTGGTCTCGGTGTCCAACGGGCCGGCGGACGACAGCGCATGGGAGTCAGCGGTGTCGCCGACTCCCAACGCGCCGGTCAGCACCAGCGCCAGAGCTGCGGGACTGACTGCGGGATTCCATGATGCGACAGCCCGGCTCGTGTTGGTCATCACCTCGGACACATCCTCGCCGGTGAGCCCATCTGGGAAGGCGGTCTCGAGTAGTTCCCGCAGCATCAGCGCATGCACCTCACGCGACTCGGGGTGCAACGCAAGCAGGTCGGTGGTGGCATCGAACGCCTCGGAGTCGTAGGCGCGTGCAGCACGGATCGCCCGGCCGGTGGTCTGCGCGACCATGTCTGCTATCGACGACCGGTCGAAGCGTGACTCGTTGTGAGACATAGGAACCACTCTCCCTCATGTGTCCGGCAGCCACCAACCCAGAAATCCACGCCGAAGATCAACCCCGGTGGCACTCCACAAGGCGTCGGCCACACTTGGAGTTCTCCACACCGGGGTCCGACCTCCGTTCACGAGCCGGTTCCCCTGTCAGTATTCCGCACATGGGAATTCGCTACTACGCCTACCCGTTGCAGCCGAGTGATGTGGACGCGGCTCGACGGAATCCGTATCCGTTCCTCTCGGCTGACCCGCTCATGGATGCATGGGGACCGGAGGAAGACCGCCCCCGGATGCTGTATCTCGACAAGGCGTGGCGAGAGCTCCAACACATTTTCGCTGTGACTGACGGCCGGCTACAGCCGCGCATCTCCTTGGAGCTCGTCAAAGGAAACGTGACCCCGGTGGGGCAATACGGTGCTCACGTCGGGTTCGTTCACGTGTTACCTCCCGACGTGGTCGAAGAGGTTGCGAAAGACATTGTCATGGTCGAGCCGATCACGAAGACCGACATCATCGAGGCAGTGCCGTACTCGAGCGCCGACTATGCCAATGCGTTTCTCCGCCGGGCACAAGACTTCATGGTCGCCCTCGCTGACGACGGTCTGGGACTGGTCTACACAATTCGATGACGTGCAGATTGCGGGGCCTCCTCGGACCCCTACAGAATCCGCCCTCCTCGATCCGCTCGTCATCCTGTCGGCGGGGTAAAGGATGGCGGATTCGCCACCGACATTTACCCGAACGTTCTGATGAACATCATTCAAGCTGCAGCGGGGCGGCGTCGGATCGCGTCGCCCGTTCTCAGACGACCGGGAGTGTCGCCAAAGCGAGGTCGGAGCCACGGGGTCCGACCGCGCAGAGACCCACCGGTGGTCCACCAACAGGGAGTGGATTGCTCACCGCGGGACGACCGGTGATTCCGGCAAGGCATGTGAGCTGGAACGTGCGTGCTCGAGTGTCCTCGATGACCGAGCCGCCAAGCGCGGCACTCGCGCGGGTGGGAGCGGTCGACGACGCAGACGGCAGCAGCAGGATCGTCTCACCGAGCGCGCTGTTGATCCGGTTGCGCGCTGTGGAAAGTGTCCGGTCGGCTGCGGCCAGGTCGGATGCGGTGACCTTCGAGGCAGTCTCGAACCTCGATCGGACGTCGGGGTTGAGCGAATCCCAGTGCCGCGACACCCATTCACCGTGAGCCCGCCATGCCTCCCACCCTTGCCGGGTCTGAAATGCCTTGACCCACAGAGGCAGCACAGCCGTATCGAACCGGATCGCGCGCAGCGGCATCTGGCTGCCCAACCGCTTGATCCCGGCTCGCACGGCGGCGGCCACGTCGGGACTCGCGAGGTCGATGATGTCGTCGGAGTAGGTGATCGGGAAGTCGACGCGTGAGGGGAGTCCTGGCATGAGCACGCTCGTGGTCGCGACCAGGTCGGCCCGCGAACGGGTCATCCACCCCACGGTGTCGAACGATGGCGCGAGGGGCAGGAGACCGTCACGGGACACCGCACCGTGGGTCGTGCGGATTCCATACAGACCCTGGTACGACGACGGGATTCGGATCGATCCGCCGGTGTCGGTGCCCAACCCGATGGTCGCCTGGCCGAGCGCGACCGCACTCGCCGAACCCGACGAGGAGCCGCCCGGAATGCGGTTCGACGCTTTCGGATTGGGCGGAGTTCCGTAGTGGCCGTTGGTACCGGCCAAACTGTATGCGTACTCGTCTGTGCGACTGATGCCTGCGACAGACGCACCCGCCGCCAGTAGCGCTGCCACCGAGCGCGCCGTCGTCCTCGAGGGCTGTGATTCTCGCAACCATTGCTCGTTGCCCGCACCGACCCGGTGTCCCTTGATCGTGTAGAGATCCTTCACCGCAACGGACTTGCCCTGCAGGATCCCGACGCCGGTCGGGCGTACCAATGGTTCGCCGTATTCACGCCACACGGTCGGGTCGACGCGGGGCGAGCGGGTTCCCGGAAGCGGTGACGCAGAGCCGGTCTGGGCCGTCACGAGACCCACCGCTCCCGCCACGGAAGCGCCGGCAAATCCGAGGAACCCTCGCCTCGTCAAATCCTGCATCAGTTCGATCCCCTTGTCCCAACGGCGTTGTCATGTGAGGGGCGTCGCCCGCAATGATGCAGGCGTGCGCTGTGTACCCTCGAGTCGTAGGAATGTTAGGCCATCTAAGGGCTGTCGGCGACCGGAGCACCGAGAGGTTCGGGCGGCGGGGCGACGATCACCCGCGACCCGATCGGCCGCAGCGAGCTGAGTGCCCCGGGGGAAGACCTCGACAACCGGTTCGCTAGCGGGGGAGCTGGGCCCGGCGGTTGTCCGCGCGGAAACGACTGGGTGTCGTGCCGTACGCCTCGCGGAACCGGCGTGCGAAGTGGGTGGGGTCGACGAAGCCGTGCCGGTGAGCGAGAGCGGCTATCGAGAGGTTGGGCTCGGACACCAAAGCGGCGCAGGCAGACTCAACACGCCGACGGGTGATGTAGGACGAGACCGTCGTGTTGTCGGCGGGCCAGATCTTGTACAACTGCCGCACCGAGATGTGGTGCGCCGCTGCGATCGTGGCCGGCGACATGGACGAGTCGCGGATGTTGTCATCGATGTACTTCTCGATCACAGCCACGAGATTGCTCTCTGAGGGGGAACCTCCCGTCGCTGCTGCATTCAGAAGCAGCGAGCGGATCAGGGCCACCGTGGGCACATTTAGTTCGGGCAGTAGTGCCGGTGCCGTGCGAGCCAGCCGCCAGGCAGCGCCGGAGATCGCCTCCAGCGTGGCCTCGGTTGCGCAGCTCCTGGTCCTCAACAGCGTTGACTCGCACCACGATGCGTGCATCCCGCCCGCCCGGGTGGTTGCGGCGCCGACGCCGGCCGAACGCGCGATGAGCGTTGTCTGGCTCTGCCATCTCGCGTTCCCTTCTCCTGCATCGTTCCCGGCCTGGCCGGTCAGCCCAGCGCAGCGACCCCACCAGTGGGGACTACCGCACAGACCCGAGTCTGTGCCCCTCACCGTACCGACGACAGGGACGGTGAGCAAGGTTTAGGGCACCTAAACGATAGCTTGCTCCCGCGACACGGGTGCTTTTAAGTGCGAGCGCGCGTGCGCGCGGGGCTACCGAGTCCACGCGCAGCGTGGTCGTTCTCCGCCGCGGAGACGGCGGCCCACCGTTCGCCGGCTGGTGGCGAAACGTCGGCTGGGGACAGCGGTGGCCTAGGGGCCTGGTTGCGCAGCGCGCCCGGCACCGGGAAGGTGTCGGGGCGGTCCGTAAGGTGCATGCATGGTTGCGCCGACTACCTCGACTGACGATCTGTATCTGCCGCTAGCGTTCTCGATGTACTCCACACCCGGTGCCTACGCGGTACTGGCCGGCGCCGGTGTGTCGATGGGAGCGAAGCTCCCCACCGCGTGGGACATCGTTGTCGATCTCGCACAACAACTTTGCCGACCAGACGACCCCGACCGGGCCGAGTTGCTGACGCCCACCAACGTCGAAGACTGGTACGTCGAGACCTACAACAAACCACTCACCTACAGCGGCATCCTCGAACAAGTCGCCGACACTCCCCACGAACGAGAGGCGGTGCTGCGGCGATTCTTCGAACCACACAGTGGCCCCGATGGCGCTGCGCAGCGCCACGCACCGTCAGCGGCACACCACGCGATCGCCGACATGATGGTGGCCGGAACTCTCCGCGTGGTCGTCACGATGAACTTCGACCACCTCTTCGAGGACGCGTTGAGCGAACGGCACATCGACCCCGTGATCGTGCGCACCGACAGCGATGCCGCCGGGCTGGCGCCACTGCACACCATCGATCACCTTGTTGTGCATTTGCACGGCGACTACCGCGACCCCGCCTCGATGCTCAACACCGGCACCGAACTCAGCGGCTACCAGCCGCACATGCAACAGCTGCTCGCTCAAATCGCCTCTTCGCACGGGCTGTTGATCGCGGGGTGGTCGGCGGAGCACGACCATGCACTGCGGGCGATCCTGGGTCGCGCGCACCGCCGCTTCTACACACCCGGGTGGATCAACCCCGGCCGACTCGGCCCCAAGGCTGACGAACTCGCGCGGCTCCTCGGTGCTCGCGTGTTGCATGACACCGCCGACGGCGCATTCGTACGCCTGTCTGACGCGGTGATCGCCATGCGCCGACGCGAAGCTCGTCATCCGCTCACGCCGACCGTCGCCGTCGATCGCATCAAACGCGACCTCACCAACCAGCACCCGGCCATCACCGCCCACGACACCCTCACGACCGAACTGGCGACCCTCGACACCACCCCGGCACTGGACATCAGCAACTACCATTCCGAGCTGATCCTAGGCACCTACCAGACCATCGTGGAACAGGTCGATGAACGCTGCCGAGTGTCAGCGGCCGCAATCGCGACGCTGACCTATTGGGGGAACGAAACCACCGACGGGTGGTGGCTCCCCGCAGTTGAACAATGGTCACGCAGCATCGACCGCGGCGGCTTCAACGATCTCCTAGACACGCCCCTTCTCGCTGGTGTGCGGTTGTTCTACGCAGCGGGCATCGCCGCGACCGCAGCCAAACGCTACGCCCTCCTCGCCGAACTCTTCGCGCTCCCGACGACCGCGACCGCGACGCATCGGCGGCGGGTGCCGGCTTGCGTGACTCTCGGATGGAACTCCGTTCACGCCAGGCTTGAGCCAGCATTTGTCGACGCCGCACGGGAACGGTTCGCGACACTGCTGAGCGAAGCACTCGCAGTGAGCGAAACCCGGTTCGACGTCCTGTGGCAGGAGTTCGAAACGCTTCGCGCTACCGGGCAAATCCTCACCCACCTGACTGACGACCACATCGCTTCGCTGCGCACGGCAGAGGTGCAATGGGAACACCTCTCGGACCAACCAGCTAGCGACGATAAGGCAGCAGCACACATGGAACTAGACCGGGAACGGGCGGCCATCGCACGGCTCGCGGGCGACACTTCCGATCGCTATCCGCACATCGAAGTGGTTGACGAGAGCAACGCAGAAGGCGACCGTTGGGTCTCTCCTGTAGCGCAGCGACTTAACGACAACCCCGACCGGCTCGTCCCTCTGCAATCGCTCGGCATCGACGTCCCAGGGAATAGAAAACCTCAGGCGTTGACGATCGCGCTCGCGGGTGCGCAGAAGTACTTCGGCCTTTGCGCGAATCAAGTGGTGAACACACAGATTGTCTGGCCGGGCATAGCGACTGTGCTGCCGCGCAGAATTTGGATTGACCGATCAAGGCCAGACGCAATGCACCTATAAACCGAGGTGACGCATCAGTGTTCGTACCCAGCGCCGGGCCGTCGGCCATGGCTGCTCGGAACGCCGAACGGCGGGCGGCGGTAGGTCGTTGGGGTAGCGCCCGCAGCCGGGGACTGCCGAGACATGCCGCGGCCAGCGATCCGGGCCGCGCGCTGCGCATCGGTCTCACGCTCGGCCGCGGCGGCTTGGGGTGGTGTGAGTGGTTCGGCGATCCTCGCGAACACCGGGACCATGGTGTCGGGTACGGGCTCGAACGCGCCGCGGTCGGGGTGGGAGAGCATGGCGGCGTTGACCCACTGTTGCGGTGTGACGCGGCCGTAGTCGAGTCGGTAGCCGGCATCGGCGGCGAGTTGGGACATGAACACCTTGGCCGCGCGGCCGTTGCCTTCTCGGTAGGGGTGGCTCATGTTGATCGAGGCGTAGACGGTGGCGGCCTCGACGGCGAACCCACCGTGGTCCAGGTCGGTCCAGTCGACGGCGGCGATGTGGTCGCGGGCGTGGTCGAGGTACCGGCCGATCTGGTTCGGCTCAGCAAACGGCAGGCCGTCTTTGCTCAACGGATAGGTGCGCGGAACGCCGGCCCACTCATAGATCGGGGAGAACAACGCGGCGTGGATGGCGTGCAAATGCTCGGCGTCGTAGGTGCGGGCGATCGGGATCTGCCCGTCAACGATCATCGCTTCGCGGTGCGCAGTGATCGTGTATTCGGCCGCGGCGAGCGCGTCGGGATCGGTGATGCCGAGTTTGTTGGCCAACACGGTGGTGCCAGGGATGAACGTGGCGTCCCAGTCCTCCTGTGCGGTCACTCAACCTCACCTTCCAGACACGCCGACGGCACCACCTCGACGAGGCGGTGCCGTCGTGAACAACTCCACAGTTTGTGCGCGGTCAGCCGAGGGCGTGTGCCGCTCGTGAGCCTGTCGCCATGGCGACGGCTTCGGCGATCACTTCGGCGTCGGTCAGTTCGCCGCGCGCCGACCGAGTGAGCAGGTCCACGTCGGCGCGTTGCGGGTCCCACCCCTCAAGGACGTTGTTGTCGATTGCCTGCACGACACCACGGACCTGGGTGTCGGTGAGACCGGCGAACAACTCCGGCCAGCGGGTGATCCATCGTGACTCGATCATCGCCGCACCTGCCTTTCCTGGATGTCTCGTCGTACTCAGTTTACCGATCATCGGCTCTCCCACGGTGGAGACGCTTCTCCCGACCTCGGGGTGCGTGATCAGAACAGCGCGATTTGGTCGCGGGCGGCGAGTTCGGCGGCACGCTGGTGGGCTTGGTCGGCGGCGCGTTTGACGGTGGCCTCGGGTAGGGCGAGGTCGTGGGCGATGTCGGCCCAGCTGCGGCCGTGCTCGCGCATGTCGGCGGCGAGGTCGCCGATTTCGCGGTCCTGGGCGTCGGGGTCGTCGTCAGTCATCACGGCGTGGTCTTTCCGTTCAGATGCGGGCGAGGGTGTCGCGGATGGCGAGCCACCGGGTTTCGGCGGCCTGCTGGTGTCCGGTGAGGGCCGTCCAGTGGCCCGCGAGTTCGGCGGTGGGGCGTTCGGCGGTCACGTGGGTCATGCGGGCCAGCAAGGCTCGGTAGCCGCGGCGGTACCAGCCGTCGATGAGGGCAGCGGCGAGGTGGGGTAGGTCGGCGCTGTCGGCGACGGGGCGGCCGTGCCGCGGGGAAGCGATCTCGAGCATGACGCTGCGAGTGCGGGTAGTCAGTCCTCGATCGGCAAACCGCGCATTGACCAGCACCGGTGTGGCGGGGCTACCTTCGTCGAGCAACGCAACGACGGTGTCGAACACGTCCTGGTGCACAGCACTGAGGAACATCACACTGCCGGCGGGAAGCACCGTGGTGGTGGTGCCGGCGTCGCGGTCGGCGCGCGACCCGATCAACGCTTCGACGACGTGGCGGGCTCGGGTCGGTGGTGCCCACAACAGTGCGGTGAGCATGTCCAGCTCCAGGGCGAGGGTGTTGTCGACCTCGGCGGTGTCGTCCCCGATGGTGCCGGTGAGGGTGAGGTCGTCTGCGGCGGTGACGGTTTCCAGTTCGGGCAGCGGTTCGATCGCGGTGGCCGGCGGCTGCGGCACATCGCAGGGTGTGACCTCGGGTTTGTCGGCCATGACGATCACCTGCTGTCTCCTCGTGCGTGTCGGTGGTTTAGGCGACGTCGCTGCGGACGCCGGTGAGGTCTTCGTACGCCCACTGTTCGCATTGGGCGGCCAGTTCGGCGAGGTCGGCGCCGTAGCGGGGGTCACCTTCGGCGTAGGCCCGTTCAGACTTGGCCCAATAGGCCACGGCACGCTGCGCGTAGTCAATGGAAGGCATGAGTCTCGGCCCCTTTCCCAGTCACGCGGCCGTAGAGGCTGGTGGAGTGTCGATATTCCTGTGTGCATTATCCCGCCACCTCCTTACTTCATTCTAGTAGTTATTATATTGGGATGCAACCATTTTCACGTATCAATTTCCTAATTACGTTGTCTTGTAACGATATTGCCCGTGGGGATTGGTGCCACTAACCGGGGGGGGTTCAAAGTGAGTCATTTCCCGATACCTGGCCGCATGTGCGTGCGGGCCGCAGGGCCAAGAAGCAGACGTCACGAGGTGCCGCGAAATAAGCGCAGCGCGTGGGGCCTCGTGACGGTCGTCTCTTGGCCCTGCGGGTGGCACGTAGAACAATCGGCCCATCAGGAACGACTGCCCAAACTGTCGGTTGCGTGTGACGCCCCGGCGGGATTGCGTACCGATGTCGCGGGTGTGCGAAGGCAGCGGGCAAATCATTTGCCGAACAACTGATCACGTGGATGTAGGTACTTTGCCGGCACAGGCGGTAGCAGAGCAATCGGCGTCGTCAATGCTCGAAACGAAACGAAACGAAACGGGCAGGTCCCTTCAATAATCGCTTGGATCCGATCGGCGGGTTCGTTGCGGGTGGACAGACCAGTCCGCGCGACGGCAGCGGTCTCCAGGTGACCGCTTGCTGTGAAAGGCCCAGGTGTGGTCGCTGGGCTCGATTGTTCGGTTTCTCGGGCGTGGCCGGTTGTCGACGTGGCGTGGCCTCGTGGCGCGGCGATTCAGCGCGCCCAGATCTTCTGTATTACCGGGTCGTTGATCGGGCGGCGGCCGTGTGGGCACTGGTGGTTGGGAGTCGTGATGAGCGTGTGGCCCGGTAGTCGGGTTTCCATGTCAGGAGCAGGGCCAGTGCGAGGAGTATTTCGGCGATGTCGCCCCAGTAGTACATGAGGGTTCCGCCGGCCCGGAGTTCGCCGGATGGGGCGTCGACGTGAACAAACAGCCCGGCGTAGAGAAGTTGGGCTATGGCGGCGTGGCCGGCGATGGCGATACCGAGGATGACGAGCCGGGCACGCACTGTCGGTCTGTCCGGGCCGGGGTCTGGTCCGGCGATCATCCACGCGAACAGGTATCCGGCAACGAAGAAGTGCAGGTGGATTGCCGTATGAAGGATCTCGTGGCGCTCGGAGAGCGCGAACAGCGGAGTGAAGTACAGCGCCGCTAGTCCTCCCAGGTTCGCCAGGAGGAGAAGAGGTGCCCAGGTGAGCAGACGTGCTGGTCTCGAGCGCATGAGGTGTACCAGCGATCGCCCTACGTGCGGGGGTGTTGAGCGCAAGGTGAGGGTCAGCGGTGCCCCGAGCATCATGGCCAGCGGTGCGAACATCCCGATGAGCAGGTGCCCGAGCATGTGATCGCTGAAGGTCGGCGAGTCGGAGGGTTGCAGTGCTGCGCCGAGCACTGCGATACCGGCGACGAAGCTGGTCGTGCGCCAGTGGTTCCATCCTGCGGGTTCGCGTCCTCGTAGGTAGGCCGCTATCAGGTAGGCGGCGGCGACGCCGGCCAGGAGCACCCATCCGATGATCGTCTCCAGGGGCACGCTGTGCGCCGCGGAGTCGCCGTGCGCTGTCGTCATCGTGGTGGTGCGGTGGAGGTGTCTGGGTCGTTGAGGGCGGGGGTCAAGGGGCGGGCTGTGCGTTGCAGCGCCCACCCGCCGAGCACGAGGAGCGCTCCGAAGATGAGGAAGCCGATGTCCCAGAGTGCTTGGTGTTCACCGCTGCGCACGTGGTGGATCCCGAGGATGTGGTGGTCGATGATGCCTTCGACCAGGTTGAACAGGCCCCACCCGACGAGTACCCATCCCCATAGGGCCCTCGAGGTCCAGAGGCGGCGACGGTGCGTGGTGACCCGTGAGTACAAAAGCGCCAGTCCGATGAGCACGGCGAGCCAGGTGAAGGTGTGAAAGAGCCCGTCCCACAGGGTGTTGATCTCGAGGCCGTGGACGGTGTTGTTGGGGTAGTAGTCCACGCCGATGCGGTCGTCGTTGGTGCTGGTCAGCATGTGGTGCCACTGCAGGATCTGATGGAGCAAGATGCCGTCGACGAATCCGCCGAGACCTACCCCGAGCACGATGCCCGGCACTGCCAGCGATCGGGCTGTGTCGTGCGTGCCCTGCCTGTTCAGACGAGTGTTCATGAGATCAACCCCCACATTGGTCGGTACTTACACAGCGCCTACCCCGCCCCGCGGTGTGGTAACCCTGGTGGCCGCGCGGGCCCACCGGTGCGTGCGCTGATCCGGCTGGGGTGGCTCAGTGGGCAGGAAAGGTCGGTGGTCCGCTGTGCGGGCGTTGAAGTTGGGCGAAGGCGTCGGTGGCTGCCACGGTGACCAGGGCGTCGAACAGTTTGTCGCCCTCGGCTGGTGCGGGGATGGCGGTCAGTACCGGTCCTAGAAAGCAGTGTCCGTCGATGCAGATGATCGGGCTGCCGCCTGTGTCGCCGAGGTTGTCTTGGCTCTCCTGGTGTGCCACGCGTACAGAACTGTCGTAGGTGGGGTCGTCGATGCTGGTCGCCATGCTCGGGTCCAGGCCGCTGTCGGTGAGAGCGGCGGCAACCATCACGGTGGTCACCGGTTCATCCTGGTGGTGCACGCGCTGACCTAATGCTGTGTAGAGCGGTCCCAACGCTGCGTCGCCGACGTGATCATGCGCGGAGGCCAGGACGCGTCCCAGTTTGCGGGAGACATCCATGTGGTGACGCTGCGGCTCGGGGACATCTGTTCCTTCGTTGAGCACGGCCAAACTCATTTGGCGCCACTCGATGTCGACATCGCGGTGTGCGGTGGCGCCGACAAGCCACCGGGAGGCAGCCCACGCGAAAGGGCAGGCAGGGTCGAAGTAGAACCGAACGGCGGTCATAGATCCTCCTAGGGATGGGACAAGATGGGCTATTTGCTGGCTACTTGGAGGCCGCGGCTTCGAGTGAGGCGATTGCGGCGGTGAGTTTGACGGTGGCATCGTCGGCGATCGGGGTGAGCTCGGGCTCCCCGGAAACCTCGACCATGAGGTTGGGGTTCATCGCTTCGACGATCGAGTTCGAGGGATCTTCGGGGTCGGTGCGCACGACGACGTTGCAGGGCAGCAGCAACCCGATCTGGCGATCCACCCCGAGTGCGCGGTGGGCCAACGCTGGATTGCACGCGCCGAGGATCAGGTAGTTTTCCATGTCTTCGTCGAGTTTCGCTTTGAGGGTGTCGGTGACGTTGATTTCGGTGAGGACACCAAATCCCTGGTCGGCCAGAGCATCTCGAACTGATGAGACAGCTTGGTCGAAGGGAAGATTCAGAACGGTCGAAATAGCGAGAGCCATAACGAGTTTTCCTTTTCAGTGGTGGTGTACTTCGCGGGCAGCCATTGTCTATGGTGCCTGGTCGATCGTCGGTCAGTGCGAGAACTTGATGGAGGGCAGAACTCGGCGCAGCCACGCCGGGGACCACCATGCGGCCCGGCCGGTCAGGCGCAGCAACGCCGGTAGCAGCATCAATCGGATCAGAACCGCATCCAGCAGCACCGCCACACCCAGGATGATCCCCATCTCTTTGGGTGGCAACGGGTCAGCAAGGGCGAAGGTGAAGAACACTGCGACCATCACCGCTGCGGCGGCGAAGATAATTCGTCCCGAATGGGCCATGCCGTCGATCTGCGCGCGGTCGGGGTCACCGGTGCGTTCGTAGTGTTCTTTGGCGGTGGCCAGCAGGAAGACGGTGTAGTCCATCGCGATGGCGAAGATCATGGCGAAGAAGAACACCGGCCCCCAGCCGTCGAGGAAACCTTGCGGGGTAAATCCCAGGACCCCCGACAGGTGGCCGTCCTGGAAGATCAGCTTTGCCACCCCGAATGCTGCTGCTGTCGACAACAGGCTCACCAGGGTGCCGATCACCGCTATCAGCGGTGCTTGCAGTGCAAGCAACAGCAGCACGAACCCCAGGACCAAGATGATGCCGACGATCAGCGGGAAGTAGTCGTTGAGGGCCTGTTGCAGATCGAGGTTCTCCGTCGGAGCGCCGCCGACCAGAACATCTGCGGGCAAGGCGGTACGCAGGTCATCAACGACGGTGGCCATGCGGGCATCGGAGGGGTCCACCGACGGCAGTGCTTGCACCATCACATAATCGGTGCCGTCGCCGGCCGGTTGCGGCGGGGTGACCATGTTGATGCCGGGAGTTTGCGCAGCTGTGGTGGCCGCCTGTTGCGCCTGGGCAGCAGGCGCGATGATCTGCAGCATGCCGGGAGCACCTTCACCCATCTGCTGCTGGACCAGTTCATAGCCCTGCCGCACCGGCGCATCTTCGGGCACCACCGAGATCGAGGGCATGGCTACCTTGAGTCCGATCACTGGAAGGGCCAGCGCTACCAGCACGATCAGCGAGCCGACCGCAAACGGCCACGGATGGTCGTGCAGGGCCTTTCCCCACCGTTCGAACAGCGGCGAACGATGCTGCTGGCGTTTGGCATACGGGAGCGATGCCGCGTTGACCTTCGGGCCCAGAGCGCCCAGGGTGGCCGGAAGCAATGTCAACGTGGCCGCCAGGACGAACGTCACCGCAAGCATGATGCCCACCGCCATCGTCCGCACCGCAGGTGCCGGCACCAACAAGACCGCCGACAAACTCACCAACACCGTGATCCCGGACAGAACCACCGCTTTGCCTGCGGTGTCCATGGTCTCAGCGACCGCACCCGACCTGGTGCTGTGGTTGTTCAGGGCGTCACGAAAACGGGAGACGATGAACAGCGCGTAGTCGATCCCCAGGGCGAGGGCGAACATCATCGCAAAATTCATCGCCCACACCGATATCGGAGTGACCTGATTGAGAAGGACCAGGCCACCGGCTGAGGCCACCAACCCTGCGATGGTCAGCAACAGGGGCAACCCGGCGGCCACCAGCGAACCGAATGCCAGCACCATGATGGCCAGGGTGACCGGCCAGGAGAACAGTTCAGCCTTGATCATCGCGTCGTGGTTGGCCTTGTTGAAATCGCTCCACAGCGCCGACGCACCCGTCGGATACACCTGCACATCATCACCCGAGAGTCCGGTGAGCTGTCCCTTGACATCGTCGACCGCCCGGACCATGTCGTCGGTGTTCGCATTCGCACCCGCGATCAGGATGGCTGTGTGCTGATCCGGGCTGATCGTCATCCCCGGCTGTGGGGCCAGCACCTCACCGAACCGGGAGTCACCGTCGAACACCGCCGCCGCGGCCGCAATCGTTTCCTGCATCGCCGGGCCGTCGACGGTGTCGCGGTCTGAATGGATGACGACCTGCACCGCCGCCGACGAGTTCCCGCCGAAGTGCTGCTGCGCCAGCTCACGGACCTGCACCGACTCCGAGCCATTCGCCTGCCACCCGGCCCCGGCTAACGAGGAAAACACCGACGGCGCGATGGCCCCCAAACCGATCAGCACCAGCAGCCAGACCCCGAAGACCACGCGCGACCGGCCGGCCATCGACGCACCCCAGCGGCCCAGAACTCCGACAGTGGTCGTGGTCGATCTGGTGTCGGTCATCGCAGTAGCGCTCCTTTCACTGTGGTATACCCCCATGGGTATCGATCTATGTCTCGAGACGATACCCCCTAGGGTATTTATGTCAACCGTGTAGCGTTCGTGGCTTGATACCCCAGGGGGTACCCTCGGGTAGATTGATTCAAACAGGAAGGGGCGCATCCAGTGGCCGGAGATGAAGAAGCGATGACTGCGGTGCTCAACAGGCTGCGCCGGGCGCAAGGCCAATTAGCTGGCGTGATCACGATGATCGAGGCTGGCCGCGACTGCAAAGATGTCGTGACCCAGCTCGCCGCCGTGTCTCGAGCGCTCGATCGTGCCGGGTTCAAAATTGTCGCCTCGGGAATGCGCCAGTGCATCAACGGCGCCGACGAGGGGCAGGCCCCGCTCACCGAGGCCGAACTGGAAAAATTGTTCTTGGCGCTGGCATAACTTCGCTGTCGCCTTGACTGGTGTTCCGGGTGTCTCTTTGGTCCAGAAGACGGCACGTAGAACAATTAGCCCATCAGAAGCTACGCACGATGTGGGGGGTGCAGCGGAGAGACACCTTGCCGTTCTACCAGTGTCCGCGAAACCGGCCCTAAGAGACGAAATGGTGCGAGCAGAAACCCAGTACAGCGGGCAATGCCGTTAGTGCGGCCCTGACCGATGGCTCTGACCATCTGCTGGACGACGGTCTCTTATCAATTCTTCGGTGCTGGCGGTGCGTACTCGGCGAGCTGGGTGGTGAGTTCGCGCGCGTAGGCCAGTTGTTTGGTGAGTTTGGCGCATGCCTGTTCGGCCCGTGTGTGGCAGTCCGCCAGATAGGTCGCCGCGGCGGTCTGTTGCGTCTTGGTGGAGGTGGGTTCCGCGATGGTCTCGAGCGCTTGAAGGAGTTCGCGCATCTCCTCGAGGGTGAAGCCTAGGGGTTTCATCCGGCGGATCGCCAGGAGCCGCTCGATGTCACTGGTGGTGTAGAGGCGAAACCCCCCGGCCGAACGTGCTGAGGGGGTCACCAAACCGACTTCGTCGTAGTGGCGAATGGTTTTGACCGACAACTCGGTTCGTGTGGCGACCTCCCCGATCTGCAGGTGGCCATCGTCGATGTCGGTGCTCACGTGGTGCTGCCCTTTCCCGATACCGCTAGTGCGAGCCGGTGAGTTGTCCGCTCAGCTGCTGGTGTCGCTGCGCGCTGTTGTCGTTCATACCAGTGATGGTGACCGTCTTGCCTTTGGCGGCGTACTTGGTGGTGATCGCGTCGAGGGAGGCGACGGTCGAGGCATCCCAGATGTGCGAGCGGCTCATGTCGATGACGATGTTGTCCGGGTCGCCGGCGTAGTCGAACTGGTAGACCAGGTCGTTGCTGGAGGCGAAGAACAACTCCCCTTCTACGGCGTAGACGCGGGTGTGATCGTCGGGGTGGGCGATGTCGGTGACGGTGGTCAGGTGTGCGACGCGGCGGGCGAACAGGACCATAGCCGCGATGACGCCGACGGCCACACCGTAGGCCAGGTTGTGGGTAAGGACGGTGACCAGGACGGTCAGGGCCATGACCGTGGTCTCGCTCTTGGGCATGTGCCGCAACGTGCGTGGGGTGATGCTGTGCCAGTCCATGGTGCCGACCGCCACCATGATCATGACGGCCACCAGAGCGGCCATGGGGATCTTGGCGACGATATCGCCCAGTCCGACAACAAGAATCAGCAGGAACACGCCGGAGAGGAACGTGGAGATGCGGGTGCGTGCGCCGGAGACCTTGACGTTGATCATGGTCTGGCCGATCATGGCGCAGCCGCCTAGGCCGCCGAAGAAGCCGGTGACGACGTTGGCCACCCCTTGTCCGGTGGCTTCGCGGGTTTTGTTGGAGTGGGTGTCGGTGATGTCGTCGACGAACTTGGCGGTCATCAGTGATTCGAGGAGTCCGACGATCGCCATGGTGAAGGCGTACGGGGCGATGATGGTCAGGGTGTCCAGGGTCATCGGGACATCCGGGATCAGGAAGGTGGGCAGGCTCGAGGGCAGGTCGCCCTCGTCGCCCACATTGGGCACGGTGAACCCGAACGTCAGTGTGGCGGCCGTCAATAGCACGATCGCCACGAGCGGGGCCGGGACGATGGTGGAGAGTTTGGGGAGCAGCACCATGATGGCGATACCGATGGCGACCAGCGGGTACACCAGCCAGGGCACGTCGATGAGGTGCGTGAGCTGGGAGATGAAAATCAAGATGGCCAGGGCGTTGACGAAGCCGACCATGACGCTGCGGGGGATGAATCGCATCAGTCGCGCGACTCCCAGGCCGCCCAGGAGGAGTTGGAAGATGCCGGCGAGAATCACCGCAGCGATCAGGTAATCCAGGCCGTGGCTCTCGACCAGCGGGGCGACGACCAGAGCGACCGCGCCGGTGGCTGCGGAGATCATGGCGCGGCGCCCGCCGACGATGGCGATCGTGACGGCCATGGTGAAGGACGCAAAGAGGCCGACCCGTGGATCTACCCCGGCGATGATAGAAAACGAGATGGCTTCGGGGATCAAGGCCAAGGCCACCACGAGGCCGGCGAGTACCTCGGTGCGCAGACGGCGGGGCGAGCGCAGCGCGGCGAGCACCGAGTGCTCGTCGGCCACAGACTTCGATAAGGACGTGGGTAGAGAGACCACCACCGGCTCCGTTCTCACGCCGCGCGGTATGCAATGGCGGCGATAGATGTCTTGGGCACACGCGTCGTTGCGTGCAAAGGACTGTCAGAAAGCCGAATGCGCTTCTGGCGACAAGCGCTCAGTGCGCACTGCCCGACTTCGATTCATGACTCTACCCTTACCGGAGGGTAGAGTTGCAACCGGCCTGTTCTAGTGTGATCGAGCGCCCTGGTGCCTGGCTCAGGTTTCTAGGCGCCCGTGCTCGCGAACATGTGGTCTGCGGTCCGTGTCGTGGCTGTGGAGGTAGGCGGTGTAGTCGCGCCCGGCGAGTGCGGCCCAACCGGTGGTGGTGGTGGCGCTCAGCCCCAGTTGGGTGGCGATGACGGCGGCCGGTAGATCAGCGCCCAGGACGAGCATGGCATGGTTGCGGCTAATGCGGCTGGGAACGTCTGCGGCGGTGAGCTTTCGGCTCAGAGTGGCTAGATGCAGCGGATGGTGCGCCCGGCTTCCGGGAAAGAGGTAATGGCCGCGGCCGTCTCTGGTGAGGGCGTTCGGGTTGGCTGACACCGTCTCGGCGAGCTGATCGATGAGGTCGGCGAGGCGATCGGGCAGTTCCACAGGGTGGCGCGCCACGGTGATGTAGCGGCGGGCCTTTCGGCTCGTCAGCGACGAGGTGGTCAGATTCTGTAGCTGGGATAATCGCGCGCCGTAGAGCAGGACAAGCAACCCAGCCACGCGAATGGACAGATCAGCCGACGTGTCCCCCGACAGTAGGGCCGCGATCGCTCGCTGGTGATCGTTTTCGTCGCCGGTCTGCGACGGAGGCGGGTTGATATAACGGCTGACCGACAGGTTGTTAGCCAGCCCGCGGTAGGTGAGCCAACCGATGAAACCGGCAATGTTGTTGGTGCGCTGGTGCCGGCCGCCGGTCCAGGCGTCCAGCATCGGCTGCGTGAGATCGTCTATTGTACAACCAGATTCATCGAGGTGTACTAGCAGCAGGACGGCGGTGCGGATCCGGCTACGCGCGTTGTCGGCGGCAGCGTGGGTAAATCGTCGGCGACGGGATCTGCGGCGGGCACGGCGCAAGATGGCCCAGTGTCCATAGGGCCCGATCAGAGAGCTCTGATGGGGCGGCAGAGCAGCAGCGGTTTCGGTTATCCACGTCTCGAGCCGTTCTAGTGGTTCATCGCGCACCGGCAGGAGTCGGGCATCGACGAGCAACTCACG
This sequence comes from Gordonia sp. HS-NH1, assembly GCF_001418765.1. NCBI lineage: Bacteria > Bacillati > Actinomycetota > Actinomycetes > Mycobacteriales > Gordoniaceae > Gordonia > Gordonia sp. HS-NH1. The sequence goes on along the minus strand of NZ_LIYC01000018.1, from coordinate 7,677 downwards.
CAGGTGGTGCCGTCCCCACGACGGAGGGCACTGGTCCAGTGTCCGGTGGCTCAAGGGTTCGTCGATCAACGCCAGACGGGTGAGCAGTGCCGAGGTGGTGGGTTTGCTCAGCCACCGCAGCGTCGAGTGCGGTTGGCCCCGATCCGCTAGATAGTTGGGCAGCGGCTCAAGGCCCACTGGTACCGATCCGTGGGGACCGGTCAGCAGTTCACGGGTGAGCCGGATGATCGAACATCGGTGACACGTCTGGGCAAAATGGTGCGGTCCCGCATGACCGCAGACGCTACACACGTAGCCGACCTCCGACCCAGCGCACGGGCCACATATCGGCTGCCCGGCAGCATTTCTCCCGATCAGCGCACGATCGTCACTGCATTGCGCGCACCGCCCTGGGTGGTACAGGGTTGTCCGGTAGCACCGCTGGCAGACCGGGCCCAGCGGCCACTGAGTGTGGACTGGGCGCGACTGCGCGCAGATTCCACATACCTTCGCCGGGGTGCTCGCGCAGCGATGGCACAGATCCACGGTGCCAGCGCGGGCCCGGATCGCGATCGGTGCGGGGGTCCCACACTGTCCGCACCGGCGCGAGGGGGCGGTGTAGCAGCGTTGGCACAGCTCACCTACCTCATTGGTGGCTTTGATGTGGTCGGCGCGGCCGCATCCGGCACAGCGCCGTTTGGGCCGTGAACAATGCACACACAACGGCTCACCCGCGGCGGTCCGCGTGGACGGCAGCTTCTGTTTGCCGCAGCTGCTGCACTTCTCGTGGCGGCGGGCGTTGTAGCAGCGGCGGCACAGCCCGCCCTCGGGAGTCCGTTTGACCCGGGCGGCTATCCGCCCGCAGTCAGAGCATGGGTATTTCGGAGGTACAGCGACGCTCATGATTCGGTATGGGGACGCCGGATCGTGGTGCGACGCGCCGCGATAGGGGTGACACCTGCATCACGACCGGCAGTCTTCTTCACTGCGGCGTCGATGATGCGGGGTTCAATCAGATCGTTAGGGGTGCAGTCGAGGATGTCGCACAGGGCTACCAGGGTGTGCATGCTCAGTCGCTGCGGCTGACCGGTCACCAGCCGGTACACCTGTTCGCGTGACAACGTGATGCCGCGGTCGGCCAGGTGTGGTTGCAGGTCGGTCGTGGAAAACATCCCCTGCTCAGCCATCTTGGTACGCAAGTGCCAGAGGTAGTCGATCTGTTTCATGGAGTGGTCCTGTCGTCGAAGTGGTGCCCATAGCGGGCATGGATCGATTGCATGAGCAGGCCGTTGCGGTATTCGTTGCTGACTCCGACGTACACCGCGGTGGTCGAGGAGAATGCATGCCCGACCTGCTCTTGGATGAACCGTTCGGGGTAGTCGAACTCGACGAGATGGGTGACATAAGAGTGGCGTAGCGAATGCAAGTCCAGCGCGGGATCGAGGCCGGCGGCATCGCGGGCAGCAGCAAATGCGGCATTGATGGCGCGTACGCCCAGGCGGCTGCCGCGCTCGGTCAGAAACAGAGCCGGGTGCTTGTTGTGGTCGAACTCGCAACGGATCTCGGTGAGGTAGTGATCCAGGATCTCGACGATCCAGCTCATCTCCGGGACCGTGAGCACAGTTCGCCGCTTCGGTGGCCCACCACGGGAGGCCTTGCCGGACCGCACGGTCACCGCACCGAACCGCCCGAACGCGGGGAACTTGGAGTTTCGGCGCAGATCAACAACATCGGACCGCGAAACCTCATTGCGACGCATTCCGTAGGCGTAGCAGTACTTCAGCGCAACCGCGTCCCGCAGCGCGGGTAGCGCACCCTTGCGGCGGCGGGCCCGGATCTGAGCCACCCGACCGTCAGCAGCATCAAACAACGCCTGGGTCTCGTCGTAGGTCATCGGCCGCCGGCCCTCATCGCCCTCGTACTCACCCACGTGAATGATGGAGTTGTCTTCATGGAAGACCTGCAACGGCGCCCGACCAAACCGGCTGGTGCACTCAGAGATCCATCCGTACCGAGGGTCGATCAGATAGGAGCAGAACAGACCGATCTCGACCTCGTAGCCGCGGACCGTCGAAAACCGCAGAGGAGTAGCCCCCGAACGCAAGTCACTGACCCACGCCTCGCCCTCCTCAGGAGTCCACTGCCACGGATACAACCCGGTATACTCAGCAAAGCGCTGGACCAACCGGACCCGCGGCCTGATCGTCGCCTCGCGCAAGAACCGTGCCCGCTGTTGCTGAGCCCAACCCTGCACCATCGCCTCGAACACCGACCGTTCAGGATCAAGCTCTACAACATTTGATGCCAGCACCTTTCGCGCACCGGCTACATCTTCACCCGTCACACCACCGTTGTATCAGATGCATCATTGATGCACACAAGGTAGGCGGCTCTACCGGCACATTCACGGACACATTCGTTAACATCCGGCGGGAAAGCCAGCTAGAAGGCCAATCCCGTCACCCCGCCAATGATGCATCCGATGACAATAAATCCTGTTGGGCGAGTGCTTTGATGCGGTCGGGACGGAATCCTGACCAGTGGTCGTCGCCGGCGACCACGACGGGGGCTTGCAGGTAGCCCAGGCTCATCACGTAGTCACGCGCGGTGTCGTCGGTGCTGATGTCGACCACCTGGTAGGTCAGGCCCTGCTTGTCGAGGGCTTTGTAGGTGGCGTTGCACTGCACGCACGCGGGCTTGGTGTAGACGGTGATCGTGGTGTTCTCGTTCATGATGTCGGCCCTTCTCTGGTGTCGTCGCGAGTGCTGGTCTGTGCGTCTATTGTACCGCGTATTACGTTGCTGCACAACGATTTACGCTGTTCACAGTCTGTTTTCAGGGTGTCTGGTGGTGGTGCTTTTCCTGATATCTGCCGCCCATACGCCCGGCCGGGGGGTGTCAATGGAGTGCAGGGAAGAAGTCGCCGCGATATAAGCGGCGCCGAGCGGGAGCGAGGCAGAGCGCGTGGCGAGTTGTTACCGAAATGGATTTGACGCGGTCCGGTTGGGCGCCATGACAATTCGGCAGGCCAGGCAAAGCCCCGGAAGGTGAGTGGAACGAGCGACGGGCCCCCGCCGGAAATGGCTGATGCTGTGAGGTTTTCGGACGTGACTCGCGGATGGCTGGTTGCGGGGCGCACTGGTGGGCGGTGGGCGCGTAGCGCCCTGCGGTGCTTCGGGTTCGATGCCCGAAGCACCGGACTCGCCCCGCCTGCGCGGGGTGGGTCCGGGCTGGCTCGTCAGGCCGTGGCGGCGTCTTCGGCGGTGTCGGTGGTCTCGCTCTGGGGGCGGTGGCCCTGAATCTCGGGGTAGGGCACGGTGTGGCGGATCATGCGGCCGCCGAACGGTGCTGGCGTTTCGACGCTGACGGTCTTTTTGTTAGTGCGCAGCACGGGCGTCCATCCTTGGTGACGGACCTTGACCAGGTCACCGGCGGTGATGGTGTCGGGGCTGTAGTCGCCGGCGGTGCCGTCGGCGATCTGGGCGTCGCGGATGCCCTGCCAGTAGGTGATGTTCGCGGCGCGTTCGGCCATGCGGGCGATGAGGCGTTCGCGGTACTCGCCGGTTGCGGCCGTGGTTTCCTCGGTGTGCTTCATCCCTCGGGCGTCGGTGAACAGGGTTCGGGTGTGCCCATCGAGGGCGCGTTGATCGGCGCGCTGCTCGGTTTCGAGTTTCTGGATCCGGTTGGCGACGGTGACCGGGCTGTTGCGTAGTGCGGTGGTGCGGGCGGCGGATTCGGCGCGCTGGGCGGCGTGGTCGGCTTCTCGGTCGGCGGCTACGGCTTCGGTGAGGGCGTTGTGGGCGCGGTCGATCGCGCGGCGGTGCCGGCCTTCGCTGTGGTGTCCGACCTTGATCGGCTCGCCGCCCGGGGGGAGTGCGGCCGTTGCCCGTTGTTCGGCGGTCCATGCGGCCTCGGCGTCGGCGGCGCGGCGGGCGGCTTTGTTCTCGAGTGCGGCGACCCGGTCGGCTTGGCGGTTGGCGCGGTCGGTTTCGGCCTGGGCGGGGTCGCGGTGGGTGCGGTCGATCTCGACGGTGACGGTGTGGCCGGCTTCGGTGAGGGCGCGGGCGGCGCGGTTGATCTTGTACTCGTTGGGTTGGCGGTCTCGGCTGGACTGGATCCCCATCATGCCCAGGGAGCGGAACCAGCGAAACCCGTTCGCGCGCAGTATTTCGTAGGTGCCATCGCCTCGGATCATGCCGTCGGCGAGGGTGCCGTCGGCGGCGGTGTGGGTGATGTCGATCGTGGTCATGATGTGCCTTCCCGGCCGGTGTGGTGGAGGGGTGAGGGGTGGGTTAGTGGGCGTGGTTGGGGCGGTGTCGGTCGATGTCGGGCCAGCGGCCTGGGGTCAGTCCCTCGGTGAGGTCGCCGGGTTGGCTGGCGGCGGTGGCGGCGCGGGCGAAGATCTCCCACAGCTGGGGGCCGGGGTGGTGGTGGTCGGCGCGGGCGTGGGCGATGACGGCCTGCTGCCAGCTCATCCAGGCGCCGGCGGGCCCGTGTAGCGCCGGGGTGAGGTGGCGGTTGCTGGTGGCGGCGGCGCGTCGTGCTGCGGCGCACACCTCGGGGTAGGTCCTGGTGAGGGTGCGTTCCCGGCGCGGGTAGTGCTCGGTGAGGGTGTCGAGGGTCCAGGCGAGTAGGTCGACGTCGAGGAGCATGCGGTGACCGGTGCGGCGGCGGGTGTCGGCGGCGAGGTTCGCGGCGGTCCAGAGGAAGCCGGCTCGGGTGGCGGCGTAGTCGGCGGGCACGACGGCGGGGCTGTAGGTGTCGGGTGTGGTGAGGGTGGCGGTCATGGGTCGGGTCCTTCCCGGGTGGTGGGTGTGGCGGGTTGTGGAGCTGCGGGCGCTCACCGCAGCAGGTGGTCGTGGACTTTCACCTGTCGGGGAGCGTCGATGCCGTCCAGGGCGGGCAGGGTCGCGGTGCGGTGTCCGGCGGCGTGGCGGCCGGTGAGGGTGAAACCGTGCTGGCCTGGGGTGACGGGAGAGAGGTACCAGCTGGTACCGGATGGGTTGCCGAGCAGGCCGGGCACGTACTCAGTGCGCGAGGTGCCGGTGTCGGCGTTGATGGTGGTCAGCTCGGTTGCCCACGTCACCGACACGAGCGCGAACAGCGGGCCGTCGTGGTCGGTGACCGGCTCGCCGGTGCCGGTGGTGAGCGGTTCGACCGGGGTGCCGGGGTCGGGGTGCCCGGGGAGGCGTCGACGCGGCCAACGACGTGGGCAATGGTGCCGTCGTTGAGGGTTGCGGGGATGGTGCTCAGTGCGGCGCGGCTGGTGGTCATGTTGTGCTCCTTCGGGTTTGGGGGTATCGGTTGATCAGTGGTGGGTGTGCAGGGCGCGGCTGGCGGCGGCGCGGTCCTGGCGGTTGGCCTGGCGCTTGGCGGCGCGGATGGTGTGGCGGTTCTGGTGTGCGCGGCTGGCGCGGGTAAAGACGTCGCGCTGGGTGCCGTTGCGGGTCTGGCGTGCCATCGTGGGTTCCTCCTGCGGCCGGGTGGTTTGTGTGACACCTGCCATCTCGTTGCCGGCGGGAGGTCGGTGCAAGGGTGTTCACAGCGAAAAAGTCATCCGGGGCGCAGCCCTGCAAACCCGTAGGGCGGATTAGTTTTTCGCGGCCCTTGTCGCCGGGCCGACCAGAGGTACGAGAATGGAAGGGGGCAACAAACCCCCGTTCGTGTGCGGCGCAGCCGCGCACAGGTATCGAGTCCGGCCGGCAGGCCGGTCGATCTAGTGCGCCGGGCGCAGCTCGGCCAACAGGGCTGTTCGGCGTAGCCGTTCCGCTGTGGTGGCCGTTACCGTGGTGGGTATGTCTTCTGTGGAGCGCGCGTTGGCTGATCTGTGGGTGCCGCTGGTGTCTGAGGTGGCAGCGGTCGCCGAGGGGCGGGCGGTGTCGGGTCCTGACGCGCCGCGCACTGATCTGTGGTGGCGGGAGGCGATGCCGCCGGGGGTGGAGGCTCAGATTCTCTGACCTGAGCCTCCGACCCACCGCGCTACACGTCGTCGGGGGTGGGGAAGTGTCCGCCGAACAGTTCGTCGACGGTCTCGGCGGCGGGGATCATGCCGACCAGGCGGTGGGGGTGCGTCCCGGCCTGTAGCGACTGGTTGAGCAGCTTCGCGAGGTTCGGCAGGGCGTCGGTTTCGGCGATGTGGTCGAAGATGATTCCGGCCATTGCGCCGTTTCCGCCGATGTAGTGGCAGGCGGCGGCGAGGGTGAGTACGTTCGCCCGGTCGCGGCCTCGGAGCGGGCGGGACAGTTCGGTGAATACGGCGGCGGCGGAGCGCGGGTTGTAGGCGGCGGTGCGCAGGAATGCGTCTCGGTAGACCGGGTGGTTGCCGATCATGGCGGCGACCTGGGCGGACAATTCGCGCGGGACCTCGGTGGGCCAGTGCACCATGGCTGAGACGACGGCCTTGGCGGCAAGGTCGGGTTGCAGCTCGACGCCGTGGGTGGTGATGGGGTCGGTGGTGGCCAGGGTGTCGCGCGCGGCGTCGCGGGTCGCGGTGATGGGTGCCCCTGCGGCCACTCGGGCGGCGCTGGCGAAGCTGTCGCGGTAGTCGTCGCTGACGCCGAACTCCCCGGCGATCAGGTCGTGGTAGACGGCGGGCTGGTCACAGCGGGCGATGAGGATACGGTGGTCGGTCTCGATGCCGTGGCGAACGAGGGTGTCGCTCATCGTGCCGGCCGCTGCGTCTGCAACCTCGAGGTTTTCGGAGATCGCGACGACGGAGGCGGAGGGGATGTTGTTGGTGCGCAGAGCTTCGGCGATGATTTCGGCAGCGTCGGCGGTCTCGGCAATGTCGTGGCGGCAGGTGACAGCCAGCTCGGCGCCGATGACGACGATCGACTCGGCGGGGACGAATCCGAGCAGGCCGGGGATCGCTGCGATGAGGGCTTCGGTGGTGAGTGTGCGGTGCATGGTCGCTCCTTTGAGTGTGCGGGATCGCTTTGCTACCGGAGGACTCTGGCTGGAGGTCACCGACACCAAGGAGGAAAGCGTGATTGTTTTCGGGGCGCTCGCGCCCTGTGAACCGCTTGCGGCGAAAAGAATCTCGCGCCTTGGTGGCGGGGGCTGGAAGCCATAGGCTCGGAGGTGCAAAGCGATCCGGGACCACGCTTTTCACAGCGCGGCGTAGCCGCTTCCGATCAGGTGTCGGCGTAGCCGGCAGTCTCGTGCCGTACTGCCGTACTGCCAGCAGTCAGGCTCGACGTAACCACACCGGACGCAACCCCGCAGTCGGGGATCTCAATGCGGGAACGCAAGTGCGCTCCCGGGTATCGGAGGGCCTTGTCCCGTTGAATCGATGTATGTCAATATTGACGGGTGTCGAATAAGAACTTGCTTCTCTTGCCAGGCCGCGGCCTGAGTGGTGACGAGACCGGAGCGGTTACCCCGCTGCTGAAGGCGCTCGCGGATCCGGTTCGGCTGCGGTTGCTGTCGGAGGTCGCCGCGCATCCGGGAGGTGAGGCGTGCGTGTGCGACATCTCCGGGCCGTTCGAGCTGTCGCAGCCGACGATCTCGCATCATCTCAAGGTGCTGCGTCAGGCGGGTCTGGTGACGAGCGAACGCCGCGCGACCTGGGTGTACTACCGTGTGAACACCGAAGCACTGCAACAACTGTCGGTCCTGCTGGGCGATCTCGCCATGGTTGTGGGGGAAACTCGTTCGTGCGAGGCCGACCAGTGACCACCACCGACACCGCGGTCGCGG
>NZ_LIYC01000017.1:18491-90681 GCF_001418765.1 Gordonia sp. HS-NH1 | reverse complement strand
ACCCGTTTACGCAACAGCCCGGGAGCGTCGTCGGCGCTGCCGGCGAGGGCGGTTTTCGGTCACCGCCCCGGCGTGAACCCGCGGAGTCGCAGGCTGTTGCCGACGACGAAGACCGACGAGAGGGCCATCGCCGCGCCGGCGATCATCGGGTTCAGCATGCCCGCGGCGGCGAGTGGAATGGCCGCGACGTTGTATCCGAAGGCCCAGAACAGGTTTCCCTTGATGGTGCCAAGGGTGCGACGCGCGAGCCGGATCGCGTCGGCGACCGCACGCAGGTCGCCACTCACGACGGTCAGATCGCTGGCAGCCATCGCGACGTCGGTGCCCGTCCCCATCGCGAGCCCCAGATCGGCCTGGGCGAGCGCGGCGGCGTCGTTGATCCCGTCGCCGACCATCGCCACCACATGACCCTGCTCCTGTAGTTCGGCGATCACCTCGAGCTTGCGGCGTGGACTGACGCCTGCGGTGACGTCGTCGATGCCGACGCTCGACGCCACCGCCCGGGCGGCACCCTCGTTGTCGCCGGTGAGCAGCTTCGGCGTCAGTCCCAGCCGCCGGAACTCGGCGACGGCCGCGGCGGACGACGGCTTGACCCGGTCGGCCACCGCGAGCACGGCAACGGGAACCGGTTGCGCAGCTGCGGTTTCGGATGCACCACCGGAGGCCAGTACCACGACCGCGGTCGCGCCGTCGGATTCGGCGGCGGCGACCGCGTCGTCCAGTATGCGCGGCAGGGGGACATCGACCTTGCTCGGTGACACGACCCTGACCAGTCGGTCGCCGACCATCCCGGCCACACCGGCGCCCTGCGTCGAAACGAAATCGCGTACGTGCGAGTCGATGTGGTCGCGCCCGGCGTCGACGACGGCCGCCGCGATCGGATGTTCTGACCCCGATTCCACCGACGCCGCCCATCCCAGGACCTGCTCGGTCTCGTAGCCGTCGACGACGGTGATCCCGGACAGCGACATCTCTCCTGTCGTCACCGTGCCCGTCTTGTCCAGCACGATGGTGTCCACCCGCCGCGTCGACTCGAGCACCTCCGGACCCTTCAGCAGGATGCCCAGTTGCGCACCCCGTCCGGTACCGACCATCAGCGCGGTCGGCGTGGCGAGCCCGAGCGCGCACGGGCACGCGATGACGAGGACTGCGACGGCGGCGGTGAACGCGAAGGTGACATCGCCACCGGCGAAGTCGGTCGTGGACGCCACCCCGAGCCAGAAGCCGAGCGTGGCAAGCGCGATCGCGATCACGATCGGGACGAACACCGAGGAGATCCGATCGGCCAGCCGCTGGACGTCGGCCTTGCCCTCCTGTGCCGCCGTCACCATGCGGGCCATCTGGGCGAGCGCGGTGTCCGAACCCACGGCGGTCGCGCGGACGACGAGCAGACCGCTGGTGTTGACGGTCGCGCCGACCACCGAGTCACCGGCGGTGACCTCGACCGGCACCGATTCTCCGGAGACCATCGACGCGTCGACGGCCGACGCACCGTCGACGACAACGCCGTCGGTGGCGATCTTCTCACCGGGTCGTACGACGAACTCGTCGCCGACTGCCAACTGCGCGATGGGGATTCGGTTCTCGTCGCCGCCGGGCCGCCGAACGACCACGTCCTTGGCCCCGAGATCCATCAGCGCGGCGAGCGCGTCACCGGCGCGCCGTTTGGCGCGCTTCTCGAAGTAGCGTCCGGCCAGCAGGAAGGTCGTGACGCCGGCCGCGGCCTCGAGGTAGATGTGCGACGACCCGTCGGTCCGCTGTGGCAGGAGATCGAAGCCGTGGGTTAGTCCGGGAGTGCCCGCGGTCCCGAGGAACAGTGCGTACAACGACCATCCGAACGCCGCGAGGGTACCGACCGACACGAGGGTGTCCATCGTCGTCGCGCCGTGGCGCAGGTTGATCCACGCCGCCCGGTGGAACGGGTAGGCACCCCACACGACGACCGGCGCGGCGAGGGTCAGGGACAGCCACTGCCAGTAGGTGAACTGCAACGCCGGGACCATCGCGAGCGCGATCACCGGCACCGACAGGATCGCCGACACGATCAGGCGTTGCCGAAGGCCGTCCAGCTCGGGATCGCCGGACCCCGCCGGGGCGTGTTCCGTGGCGTCTGCCAGCGGGTCGGGCAGGATCGGCGAGGCATCGTAACCGGCGGCCCGGACCACCTCGACGAGGTCCCCGGCCGCCAGGCCGGCGGGCACTTCGACGTGGGCGCGCTCGGTCGCGTAGTTCACCGATGCGGTCACGCCGTCGAGCTTGTTGAGCTTGCGCTCGATGCGGTTGGCGCAGGACGCGCAGGTCATCCCGGAGATGTCCAGGTCGACCAGTTGCCCGGTGCTCGCGGTCATGGGTGATCACCTCCGTGCGTGTCGGATGACGGGTCGTCGGTGACCACGACGCCATGCGAGGGCGCATCGTGCGGCGCGGGCTCGACGTCGGGTCCCCAGGCGCGCCCGACGCCGAAGGCGATCGCGAAGACCGCGATCAGCGCGACGACATACGTCAGGGGCCCGGTGACAGCGGATCTCATCGTCAGACCAGCGCGTAACCGGCTTCGGTGACGGCTGCCGCGACCTCGTCTCGTCCGAGTTCACGGTCGGCCGCCACCCGCACCGAGCCGTCGTCGACGGTGACCTCGACGCTCGTCACGCCGGGCAGCGCCTCGATCTCCTCGCGGACCGACGCGGCGCAATGGCCGCAGGTCATGCCGGTGACGGTGTAGGTGCTGGTGGTGCTCATGTCGGTACTCCTCGAATCGTCGTGTTACGGGGATGGATCAGGCGGGAACGATCAGGACTTGACCAGGCGCGTGATCGCGGCCATGGCCTCGTCGACCTTCGCCTTGCCGGCTTCGTCGCTCTCCTGCGCGGCATGCACCACGCAATGCGCCATGTGCTCTTCGAGCAGACCGAGGCTGACCGCCTGCAACGCCTTCGTCATCGCCGACACCTGGGTCAGGATGTCGATGCAGTAGGTGTCCTCCTCGACCATGCGCTGCAGTCCGCGCGCCTGGCCCTCGATGCGCTTCAGTCGGCGGAGGTAGTCGTCCTTCCGGCCGATGTAGCCGTGCTGATGCTCGTCCATGATTCTCCCGTCCGAATACCCCTCAAGGGTATGCCCGACCAGGTATACCACCAGCGCGCCGATAACGGTACCCCCCTACCGTATCTAAGAGTCCGGGCACGTCACCGCCTGCGCGCGGGCGTCGGCCCCTGCGGAGGAGGTCGCCTGCTCACGGACAGGCGCGACCGGCCCGCAACCCGGGCCGAGGCCCCCCGGGGGGGGTGGTCAGACCGTGCCCTCCCCTACGACCGCAGCGCGGCAGCCAGCTTGGCCAGGGCGGTGGCCACCTCGTCGAGCGCGGCTCCGATGGCGGCGACCCGGGCGGCGTCGAAACCCGGAGCGCCTGGGTCCGGCCCCGGGACGGCCGGAAGGTTCCCCGGCGCAATCCCCGTCGGCCCCGAACCCGGGCGGACGGCGGTCGGGCCGCTGATACCCGGACCGCCGACGACCGGGCCACTGGCACCCGGGCTGCCGACACCCGGGCCGTCGAGTGGATCGGCGGGGTCCGTCGACGGCGAGTAGGCGACGTCGTAGCCATCGGTGCGATGGCGTCGGCCGTGGTAATCGTCGGCGGTCAGTGGCTCCACGTTGGTCGAGCGCCGTCCGCCGCGATACGACGTGTGCGGCTCGGGATCGGCAGGCGCCGGGGGCTGGGCGGAGAGCGACGCGGCCGGGTGCGAGTCGGGCAGGCGGTGCGAGCCCATCCGCGGGGGTGACTGCCGATGCGGATCGACGGCGCGATCAGGCGTGCCGGACTGCGGATTGGGTGCGCCCGCACCGGTCATCACCGATGGGGCGTGCCCGTTGCTGCGCGCGTAGAAGTGCGGACCGCCGTGTCCGGCGAAGAACACACATCCCGCGCCTTCAGGCGACGGGACCGGGCAGGGGTTGCGTTCGATGAGCGACTGGGCGCGATCGTCGAAGTCGTTCCACTCGAGCCAGAGACGCCGATCGTGCCGCGGGTGCGTACTCGCGTCGGTGGCGTGGTTGCCCCGGTGGCCGATCGCCAGCCGGCACTGGAGCAACCAATCGGAGTCACCCGACAGTCCCAGCGCCGCGCGTTCGGCCGGCCGGCACACCACCGTCGACCAACAGCCCTCGCCGTTCATACGGACTCCCCTTCATGCCTTGCATCGCCGCAGATCTTCGCGCGACCACACCCCTGTGATGCGCATTGTGGTCTTCTCGTGCCCGTCGGGCGTCGTGCCGCCCCGATCGCAAGCCCCCCGGCATGCACATCTGCAGCGGCCGCCCCCGGTGGCCACTGTTGGTGAAGATCCCGCGGGTCAGTCTACGAAGCGGGCCGGTCCGGTGCCACCCTCTCGGCCCCGCGCGTTTGAAGTGACGAACGCGAGGATCCTCTCGTTCACCTCGTCCGGCCGGTCGAGGTGCAGGAAATGACCCGCCCCGGCGACGACCGCGGCCGCGCTGGCGGCGGGTAAGACTTCGCGGACGTGGTCGGTGAGGCGCGACTGCATGCACCCGTCATCGGCTCCGTGCAGATACAGCGTGGGACAACGCGGTTCGCCCAGCCAGTCGTCTCGCAGCGAGGCGTAGCGGGGATGCGTCCGCGGGCGGCGCAGCGCGCGGTAGTACCCGAGGGCGGCCGTGCGGTGTGCGCGGGTGGGCAACGCAGCCAGGGCGTGGTCGACGTCGAGCAGATGGTCGGGTCGAGCGGCCGCCGTGCCCGTGTCCAGTCGCCAGCGGCGCCACAGCAGCGGAATCAGTCGGTCCAGCGCCCGTTCGGGCAGCCACGGCAACTGGTTGAACGCGATGTACCAGCTCATCAGCGCCTGCCGCGCGAGGATCCTGGCACCGTCGATCCCGCCGGCGACCGAGCGTCGTACCGCCGGGACCGGTGGCACCGACATCGAGACCACCCGTGCGTACGGATTGTCGTCGCGGTGGGCCACCGCGTTCGCCGTCATCGCGCCCCAGTCGTGCCCGATCAGCACCGCGTCGTCGCCCGCGCCGACGGCGCCGTGGATCGCTCGCGCGTCGTAGGCGAGTGCTGCAACGTGAAAGTCGTTGTCCGCCGGTATTTCCGACGGTGCGTAGCCGCGTGTGAAGGGAGCGATCACGCGATGCCCGGCGGCGGCTAGTTCGGGTCCGAGGTGCCGCCACGTCCACGCCGAGTCGGGGAATCCGTGCAGACACACGACGACGGGCCCCGCCACGGGACCCCACGCCAGCGCGTGCAGGGTGATGTGTCCGAGCTCGAGGGTGATCCGTTCCGGCGTCGCGGCGACCGGGTCACCGTGATCGGGGGTGCCCTCGTGCCCCGAGCCGTCTGCTGAGATCTGGGTCATCGGGGCCAATCTAACGCCGACGGCCCACCGGGCGCACCGAGTTGACCGGTCGCGTCAGCCGGGTACGCCCGCGTGGCGCGCTTCCCGCAGTTCGCCGTCGACGATCCGGAACACGCGCGACTCCGCCACGTCGGCGGTCAACGGGAAATCCGTGCGGACATGCGCGCCCCGCGACTCGGTGCGTGCGGCTGCTGCGGCGACGACTGCCGTCGCGGTGAGCGTGAGCGCCGCGTCTTCGACGTCACGCACCGTCTCCGCCACCCGCCGGGGTGCGGCGGCGAGCGTGTCGGCCGCCGCGGCGAGCCCCGAGGCCGACCGTCGCAGGGCCACTCGGCGCGTCATCGTGTCCTGCAGCTGATCGCGGTCCAGGATCGGGACGGGTGACTCATACCGCCGGCCACCGCTCTCCGGAACCGGGAGGCCGCGCCGCGCGGTCGCCACCGCTGCCGCGCGACGGCCCATCACCAGACCTTCGAGGAGACTGTTCGACGCCAGTCGGTTGGCACCGTGCAACCCGGTGCGCGCGACCTCGCCCGCCGCTAGCAACCCGTCCACCGCGGTGCGCGACGACTCGTCGGTGACGACGCCGCCGCACAGATAGTGGGCTCCCGGCACGACCGGGATGCGTCCGGACGCGGGGTCGAGCCCGGCGGCCCGGACCCCCGCGGCCACCGTCGGAAAGCGGGTCTCGAAGCCGACGACGCCGCTCACGTCGAGGTAGACGCACGGGTGTCCGGTGAGCTCGATCGCGGTCTGCACGGCGTCGGCCACCACATCGCGGGGCGCGAGATCACCCATCGGGTGGACGCCCGCGGTGACCGACCGGCCGTCGACGTCGACGAGTCGGCCGCCCTCCCCGCGCACGGCCTCGCTGATGAGCGTCCGTCGTCCCCGCGCGCCCTGGGTGTACAGCATCGTCGGGTGGAACTGGATGAACTCGAGATCTGCCACCTCCGCCCCGGCTCGCAGCGCGAGCGCGATGCCGTCGCCGGTCGACCCGGCCGGATTGGTGGTCGCGGCGTAGAGGTGCCCGGTTCCGCCGGTGGCGAGCAGTACGGTCGGCGCCAGGACGGACTCGGTACGTCCGGCCCGCAGGCAGTCGACGCCGACGGCTCGACCGTCCTCGAGGCGGACCGAGGTCGCGATCGTGTCGTCGAGGAATCGGATCGGCGGCACGTCCCCGCCGGCGCGTCGGACGGCCTCGTGGAGCGCCCGCTGGATGGCCGCCCCGGTCGCGTCACCGCCGGCGTGGATGATGCGCCGCCGGGTGTGACCACCCTCGCGGGTCCGCAGCAGCGAACCGTCGGCGTCGCGGTCGAATTCGGCGCCCCAGCCGATGAGGGCCGACACCGAGGCCCAGCCATCGGCGAGGATGAGACCCGAGGCCGTCGGCTCGGTGAGTCCGCCGCCGGCGGCGACCGTGTCGGCGAGGTGGCGGTCCACCGAGTCGTCGCTGCTCCGACCCCCCGGCTCCGTTCCCGGTATCACCACCGCGACACCGCCCTGGGCGTAGAACGTCGAGGTGGGCTGATCCCCGCTCTCGGCGTCCCAGTGCGGGCCCTTGTTGAGGACGACGACCCGGAGTCCGTCCTGGGCGGCCCACAGCGCCGCGGTCAGGCCGGCGATGCCGGCACCCACCACCACCAGGTCGGCGCGGACCGTCTGATCCGTCCCGGCTCCCATGCGTATGGACCCGCTCATGTCACTCGCCTCTCGCCGCGGCATCCGAAGTCCCGCCACACCCGGTGGCCGGCATCCGGGAGAACTGCCCCGAACTGTTTTCGATTCCCAGTCGAAAACCCTACCCTGCAGCTGCGCGGGACGACATGCTCGACGGCGGCCGCCGTGGTGATGTTTCACCACGTCCACTCGGGGCAACCCCGGGCAGCATGAAAACCCTCTGGTTCGACCCCGCGGGCGAGGCAGCCCCCGACGCCCTGCCCGATGTCCGTCCGGAGACGATGCCCATCGACGTCGTCGACACCTTCGACCAGGTCGTCGTCGGCGGCGGGATCACCGGCCTGACCACCGGCCTGCTCCTGGCCCGCGCCGGTCAGTCGGTCGCGGTCCTCGAGGCGCGCCACATGGGCGCCGCCGCGACCGGCCACACCACCGGCAAACTCTCACTGCTGCAGGGCACCCGACTGTCGTCGATAGCGAGCCGCCACGGGCACGCGGCCGTCCAGGACTATGTCGACGCCAATCGGGAGGGCCAGGCCTGGTTGCGGCACTACCTCGAACATCGCGGGCTGCCCGTCGACGAGCGGGCCGCCCTCACCTTCGCGGCCACCTCGTCCGGCGCGAAGTCGGTCGAGAAGGAGTTCGAGGCCTGCCGCGCCCACGACCTCCCGGTCGAACACGTCGACTGTCCCGAGTTGCCCTTCGACGTCCGCACCGCGATCCGCCTCGACGGACAGGCGCAGATCGACCCGATGGTCGTGCTGCGTGCCCTCGCCGACGACCTGCGCGCGCACGGCGGCCACTTCTATGAGGGCGTCCGCGTGCAGGGCCTGCGCCACGGCTCACCGAACGTCCTCTCGACCGACGCGGGCGACGTGCGCGCCGACTCGGTGGTCATCGCGACCGGACAGCCCTTCCTCGACCGCGGCGGATTCTTCGCCCGGGTCCATCCCCAGCGGTCCTACGCGGCCGCGTTCATCGTCGACGGGGACATCCCGCGCGAGATGTACCTCGGCTCCGACAACCCGTCGGTCTCGCTGCGGACGGTCAGGCGACCCGGTTACGACCGTGAACTGCTGATGGTCGGCGGATTCGGGCACGAGGTGGGCCGGACGAAGTCCGAGCGACAGCACGTCCTGGACATGCTCAGCTGGACCGAGAAGCACTTCCCCAGTGCCCGGATGGTGGCCCGCTGGTCGGCCCAGGACTACACGACCATCGACGAATTGCCTTATGTGGGACCGATTCTCCCCGGCGTCGAGTCCGTGCAGGTGGCGACCGGCTTCGCCAAGTGGGGTCTCACCAACGGCGTCGCGGCGGCGCTGGCGATGGCCGGTCGCATCCTGGGGTCCGAGCCGCCGTGGTCGGCGACCCTGCGTCCGTGGCGCACCACGGAGATCAGTCGTCCGGGGTCACTGGCCTCGGCGGTGTCGGCGAATGCCCAGGTCGCCGGATACATGGCGGCGGGCTATCTCTCGCTGCTGAAGCCGACCGACGGCGCACCGAAAGAGGGCGACGGCAATGTCGGACGTTCCGGCGTCAAGCCCGAGGGCGTGTGCACGGTGCAGGGTCAGACGCGGTCGGTCGCGCCGCTGTGCACGCACCTCTACGGGGTGTTGCGGTGGAACGACGCCGAGCAGTCCTGGGATTGCCCGTTGCACGGCTCGCGGTTCAGCCACACCGGCGAGGTCCTCGAAGGGCCGGCGACACGAAACCTGGCTTCGCACAACGACTGAGGCTCGCACATACCGGTCACAGCGACCGGGACAACCCCGGATCGGGATGGCGGAGGGTCCCCGCGAACGTGGCCTGCCCCAGGATCCGCCGGAACACAGGGCGGGTCAGCGTCGCCACCGGGCGCTGCAGCGCGCCGGCGAGCAGCCGGACGCCGACATCGAGTGCGCGCGCATCGAGTCCGACGGGGATGCGGTCCCGGCCCGCCAGCACTCCGTCGAGGATGGCCGCGGCCGCCGCGGCGGGTCTGGTCCCGGGCAGTCGATGATCGAATCCGCGGGTCACGAAGTCCCGCACCCCGGGTGTCACATAGCGGGCACGGGCGGCGATCTCGGTGTGCACGACGCCGGGGTGCACGACGTGTACCCGGACACCGGAACCGGCGGCGCGCAGCTGGTGCTGGATGGTCTCGGAATACCCTCGCGTGGCGAACTTCGACGCCGAATACGCGGACTGCGCAGGCGAACCGAGGAAACCGAACGCGCTCGAGGTGTTCACGATGGAACCGCTCCCGGCCGCCTCCAGATGCGGAAGGAAGGCCACCGTGCCGTTCACCACCCCGCCCAGGTTCACGGACATGATCCGCCGCGCGTAATCGTCGTCCTCCTCGAGGACCCCGGCCACCATCGTGATCCCGGCGTTGTTGAACACCATTGCCGGCGGCCCGGATTCGTCGACGACAGCGTCCGCATAGGCGGTCATCGCGTCCGCGTCGGACACATCTGTCTGGTCGACGTGGACGCGGGCCCCCGCGTCGCACAGCCGTACCGTCTCCCGGACCGCCGCGACGTCGACGTCGACCAGATACAGCTCGACACCCGCGCCATCGAATCGTCGCGCCAGCGCCCGGCCCATGCCTGCCCCGGCGCCGGTGATCACCACCGGCCGTCCGGCACATCGTCGACGTAGCCGACGGTCGGAGACCCGCGGGTGCCACAGGCGTTCGAGAGGAAATGGCAGGCCCGGCCGTCGCGACCGGGATTCAGACGAGTTCGTCACCCGAGCGGACTACCCCCTTGCCGGGCCACTACACATCGCCCATGATCACCTGACGCGGCCACGGCGTCGCCCGCACGCGTTTACCGTGTGGGGCCGCGGGTACCCCGCGCACCGGACGGACGTGGCCACGGCGGAGAGGAGTCGATCGGTGAGTGTGTCGGACGCAGTCGTCATCGGAGCCGGTCACAACGGCCTCATCGCCGCGATACGCCTCGCCGATGCCGGGTGGGATGTGACGCTCCTCGAATCGCAGCCCGAGGTCGGTGGCGCGGTCCGCAGCGCAGAACTCACCCCCGGGTATGTGACCGACCTGTTCAGCGCCTTCTATCCGCTCGCGGTGGCGTCACCGGTGTTCGCCGACCTCGACCTCGCCGGCCACGGCCTGCAGTGGAGCCGCGCACCTCTGGCTTTCGGCCATCCCGCCGGTCCCGACGACGTCGACGCGCCCGTCGTGTTCCCCGATGCCGCCGACACCGCGGCGCACCTGGCCGGCTTCGACGAGCGTGACCGGCGCGCCTGGCTCGACCTGGTCGAGCAGTGGCAGCAGCTGCGCCCGGCGATCCTCAACACCCTGTTCGGCCCGTTTCCACCCGTCCGCGCGCTGCTGTCGGTGTTGCGTTCGCTCGGCACGGCCGACGCCCTGCGCCTCGCCCGATTCCTGATCCTGCCCGCCGATCAGATGGTGCGGGAGCTCTTTCACAGCGAGAAGGCCGGTCTGCTGATCCTCGGCAACGCCCTGCACGCCGACATCCCCCTGCACGCGCCCGGCAGCGGCCTCATGGGGTATCTGCTGACCATGCTCGGCCAGGACACCGGGTATCCGGTACCCGTCGGCGGTGCGGGGGAACTGTCGGCGGCGCTGCGGCGCCGCGCCGAGAGCGCCGGGGTGACCGTCGTGTGCGACACACGGGTAACCCGCATCGACGTCCAGGGCGGACGCGCCACCGGGGTCGTGGACAGCACGGGTCGGCGGTGGCCGGCGAGACGGGCCGTTCTCGCCGACGTCTCGGCGCCCGCGTTGTACACCGAACTGCTCTCCGCCGACGACGTGCCGGCGCGCGTCCTCGACGATCTCCGAACCTTCACCTGGGACACCCCCGTGGTCAAGGTGAACTATGCGTTCGGCGAGAAGATCCCCTGGCGCAGTGCGAATCTCGGCGGGGCAGGCACGGTACATCTCGGCGCGGACGCACGCAACATCGCCTACTCGACCGCCGACATCGAAACCGGCCGTGTCCCCGAACACCCGTTCCTGCTCTTCGGCCAGATGACCACCGCCGACCCCGGGCGATCTCCCGCCGGCACGGAGAGCGCCTGGTCCTACAGCCATCTCCCGCGCGGGGTGACCGACGACGAGGCGGCGCAGCTGCTGGCTCGGCGCATGGACGCGGTACTCGAGGCGCACGCACCCGGCGTCTCCGACCTCATCGTGGGACGGCACGTCCAGACACCCCGCGACCTCCAGACCTCCGACGCCAACCTCGTCCACGGCACGGTCAACGGCGGCACCGCACAGCTGTTCCAGCAGTTGATCTTCCGCCCTACGCCCAACCTCGGCGGTGCGTCGACGCCGGTGGACCGGCTCTACCTCGCCGGATCGGGCGCCCACCCGGGTGGCGGTGTACACGGCGCGTGCGGCAACAACGCCGCGCGCGCTGCCCTCGCATCGGACGGCGTCCGTGGTCTACCCCGAAGACTGTTCGACCGCAACGTCATCCGGCGTCTGACGACAACCGACAACAAGCACTGAACGGAGACCGAGCATGAACCGAGTCGAACGTCACACGAGCGCAACACCGGCGCAGGTCTGGTCGGTGCTGTCCAACGGCTGGCTCTACGCCTCATGGGTCGTCGGGGCCTCCCGCATCCGCGACGTCGATCAGTCGTGGCCGCAGGCAGGATCGAAGATCCATCATTCGGCGGGCGTGTGGCCCGCCCTGCTCGACGACGAGACGGAATCCGTGGAGTCGAAGGCCGGCCTCCTCGAATTGTCGGCTGCCGGCTGGCCCTTCGGCCGCGCGCGCATCCGCATGACCGTCGAGAAGGACGGAAACGGTTCCCTGATCGGCATGGAGGAGTTCGTCGAAACCGCGCCGCTGAAGTGGATTCCGCCGGTCGTCCAGGAGGCGGTCATGTCCCCGCGTCTGAACGAATGCCTGAGACGACTGGCGATGCTCGCCGAGAACCACGCCGGCTGACGCCTGGTTGCAATCGGGTCGGTTCGGGTACGCGATCCGACATGACCACAGCACTCGCGATCACCTGCACCCTCAAACCGTCGCCCGCTGAATCGAGCAGCGACCTCATGGCCCGGCACATCCTCGACGCACTCGCCGAACACGGCGTGTCCGGCGACATCATCCGGGCGGTGGACCACGACATCCGGCCCGGAGTCGAACGGGACATGGGTGACGGAGACGAGTGGCCTGCCATCTTCGAGCGGGTGGCCGCGGCCGACATCCTGGTGATCACGACCCCGACGTGGCTGGGCCATATGTCGAGCGTGGCCCAGCGTGTCCTCGAGCGACTCGACGCCGAGATCTCCGAGACCGACGACGCCGGCCGCCCGACCATGCTCGGGAAGGTCGCCCTGTGCGGTGTCGTCGGCAACGAGGACGGTGCGCACAAGATCATCGCCGACGTCTTCGGGGCGCTCGACGACATCGGGTTCACGATCCCCGGGCAGGGCAACACCTACTGGAACGACGAGGCGATGGGCGGCCGCGACTACAAGGATCTCGACGCGGTGCCCGACCCCGTCGCCTCGGCCACCAGCGCCGCCGCCCGTAACGCGGTACATCTCGCGCGATTGCTGTCGCAGAACAGCTTTCCGCCGTACGAATAGTCTCTGCGACAGTGGGTTCCACTCCCGCGGTCCTGTCTACGTCACGCTGATGGGATCCGATGAGCGGGACGTAAACGTGGCCGCGCGATGAAAACTGCACCACGGCAGGAGGTCGGCTTTCACCGATCAGTGCATCTCGCTCTCGGAACGATCAGCGGCGGCTTCTGATGCCTGTCGACGCAGGCGTTCTCGGTATCCGTAGGTGGCGCGCAGGACGTCGTCGTAGCTGTCGGCACTCGACCCGAGAGCTCCGGCGAAGATCCCCATCGAGGTCGCGAGCCACGACAGGTACACGTAATTGCGTAGTCCCACCGCATGTCCGAGCTGTGAGGCGAGAAAGCTCTCGTCGATGACGATGAGCGCGGCGGCCAGGGTGGCCGCGAACAGTCCGGCGTAGAGCACCACCGCGCTGAACACGACCGTACAGACGGTGGCCATGTTGTAGAGACGGGCGCGCGGTCTCGCGGTGACCGTCGCGCGTTCCCACAACCTGTTGTTGGTGATGAGCCATACCGAGGCCAGTACCAGTGACAGCAGCGTGATCGCGGCCAGACGCCAGGCGCTCAGCGCGTTCGCCATGGACCAGATCGTGGAGAAGAAGATGCCGAACGACGCCGCCGCCGCAGCTGCGGCCGTCATACCCGTCAGGGTCGGGATCAACCGCCACGGCCGATTCCCCCGGACCATTCCGGCCATCAGCTTGAGCCGGCGCGAATAGCCTTCGGCGCACACGTATTCGGTGTCGCCGTCGGATATGACGAGGATGCCGCGTTGCTGCTCGAACCCGCGTATCGAATCCTCACCGGTCATCGTCCCGGCGATGGTCGCGATCAGAGTGCGCAGTGCCCGCCGGGGCACCGGGCCGAGCGCGGGGAGCGACACGACGGCGGCGTGGCGCTCGCGGTCGAGTTCGGCCAGCACCACCAGATTCCGGGGACTGCGGTCGTTTTCGTCACTGTCCCGCGGCTTGTACAGCCGCGGCATCTCGGTGACGAACACGATCACCTCGTCGGCCGAATCATCTGTGCCCCACACCGTCTCGAGGTCACCACGCGGAGTCATCTGCAGCGTGGTGTCCCTCGTGACGGTGTGGCCGCGGTACTCCAGTGACAGGTCCTCGGCAATCCGCGCGAAACGGTCCTCGCCACCCTCGATCAGGGTGGCGGGGAGTCCGTGTTCGGCAACGATGCGCAAGGCGCCGGCGCGTCGGTCGTCATTTTCCTGGCTGTTCATGAGCCGTGCCGTCGTGTCGCCCAAGCGGTCTCAGTCCGGCGGTTCGGACTCCCCGGCGGCCGGGGAGGCCGGGTTGTCCTCGTCGTCGCGGGCGGTGGCGGCGGAGGGGTCCACCTGCTCATCGGTGTCGGGTTCGTGGACTGTCCGCTCCTCGAGTTCGTCGACCTTGCGGCGGGCATCATCCGGCGTCGCGTCGGGGGTCCCGGTCTCGGCGGGCTCCATGGGAAGTTCTTCGGTCATCGTGTGCGTCGACCTTCCGTCGGTGTGTCTCGATGGTGCCTCTGTCAGATGGGTGGGTGAACCAGGCCGAGCGGTACCTCAGTCGTCGGCCGACGTTCTCGGTGCATACCGCAGGACGGCGCCGATGCCGTCGCGCGGTGAGATGCGCTCGTCGATCCGGACCAGGTCTGCACCGGTCAGGACCGCTGCCATCGGCAGCGCTTCGTCGGCACGCAGCGTGCGCTCCGGCGGGACGCCCAACTCGGACAGGTTCTCCGGCGTCGGTGCGACCGTGGCGAGGCCTCCCGCGGCGTCTCCGCCGTCGAACACGACCGCGTCCTCGACGTCGCCGATGACGAGCGTCTCGACCTCGCCGTTGCGCAGGGCTCCACACACCGCCGTCAGCCCCTCGACGGCGAGCGCCGGGTCGTGTCCGAGCCCCGCCTGCAGGCTCTCCGCCGCGTCGGCCATCGTGCGGTTCTGGCGGAGTTCGAGTTCGGAGGTCACCGCCTTGCGGATGTCCTCGTCGGCGATGCCGCTGTCCCGGGCTCCCAGTTGAAGATCGACCAACCGTTCGGCGAGCCGCTCGGGAGCCGCCGCCCGCAGGTCCGACAACGACGAGAGCTCGCCGATGACGAAGACGATCTCGGGTGTGTCCGCGTCGACGATCGCGGTCAGGCGATCGGCGATCTGCCGGATGTTCTTGCGGTTCTGTTCGTCGCTGCGCTGCTGCGGATCACCGTACCCCGGCGACTCGGCACCAGCCGCGTGGTGGATCGGATAACCCTCTCCCTCAACGCTTTCGCGCCTCATCGACGACCCGCCGGCCTCGAAGAGCTCGATGTCGGCGCCGGCGTGGTCGACCGCGGCGATCACATGCCGCGGGGCGCTCGTACCGTGTTCGATCAGCGGAACCAGGTACGGCACCGGCGAATACCGCGCCACGGGTGTGACCGGCGGACGGCTGAGGTGTTCGTCGAGCAGCACGCCGCCGGGACCCGCGATCAGCGCACGACCGCTGGGCCCGACCGCCGGAGTCCCGTCCAGCAGGGTGGTGCCGATCGACTCCACCACGGCGGGATCGGCACCCGCCGACTCCAGTTCCGCACGGAGAGCCCGCCAGCGGAGTTCCACCGTGTGGGCGGCGTCTTCGGTGTTGTGGGAGTCGTCGATGTAGATGGTCGCGAACGGACCGGTGGCGGTCGCCAGCTCGCGGAATCGGGTCGAATTCATGCGCGGCCTCCTTGCCTGATGTCGGGGCAGTCGACTCTCACGAGGGTGCCCACCGATTTCAGGCGGCAAACATGCCGAGATTCACCACTAGAGCGTCGACGTGTCGATCACGAAGCGGTAGCGCACATCCGAGGCCACGACGCGGTCGTAGGCCTCGTTGATCCGATCCGCGGAGATCACCTCGATCTCGGCGCCGATGCCGTGCTCCGCGCAGAAGTCGAGCATCTCCTGGGTCTGCGCTATACCGCCGATCATCGAACCGGCGAAGCTGCGCCGTTTTCCGACCAGCGCGCCCGCGGGGACGTCGATCGGATGTTCGGGGAGCCCGAGTTCCACCATCGTGCCGTCGAGGGCGAGCATGCCGAGGTACTTGGCGATCGGGAGATTGGCCGACACGGTGTTCAGGATGAGGTCGAAGGTGTTGCGCAGCTCCCGGAACGTCTGCGGGTCGCTGGTCGCGTGGTAGTGGTCGGCTCCGAGGCGCAGACCGTCCTCCATCTTCTTCAGCGACTGCGACAGCACCGTCACCTCCGCACCGAGCGCGTGCGCGATCTTCACCCCGACATGCCCGAGACCGCCGAGGCCGACGATCGCGACCTTCTTCCCGGGCCCGGCACCCCAGTGCCGCAGCGGTGAATAGAGCGTGATCCCGGCGCACAGCAGCGGGGCCGCCTCGTCGAGTGCGATGCCGTCGGGAATCCGGAGTACGTAGTTCTCGTCGACGACGATCGACGTGCTGTATCCGCCCTGTGTGGGTGTCCCATCGCGTCCGACGGCGTTGTAGGTGCCCACGTTGCCCCGCTCGCAGTACTGCTCCTCGCCGAGTCGGCACGGCTCGCACTCACGGCACGAGTCGACGAAGCAGCCCACGCCCACCCGGTCTCCCACGGCGTATCGGGTGACCTCGTCGCCGACGGCGGCGACCGTCCCGGCGATCTCGTGGCCGGGTACCACCGGGAACCTCGTCCCACCCCATTCGTCGCGTGCGGTGTGGATGTCGGAATGACAGATCCCGGCGAACGCGATGTCGATCGACACGTCGTTCGGGCCGAGGTCACGTCGTTCGATGGTGGTGGGTTCGAGCGGACGATCGGCTGCCGGGGCGGTGTAGGCGTTGACCGTGGTGGGCATGCGGACTCCTCGATGCACATTTCGGAGGTGGCAGATGTGGTGGTGCGCGACGCACCGACGACGCGAACAGATGCGGGCTGGTGCATGTGTCCGACGCTGCCAGTGTGCCCCGAGGCCGGCTTCATTGCCATAACGGCACGTCGCGGCGTCGCGGTCACCCTCCGCCGATGCGCTCCGACACTGGATTCGCCGTCGATGATCGTTACAATGACCGACGGTGACGATCAACAGCTCAGTCGACGACGGTCAGCGCACGCAGTTGCACCCGGTGTCCCCCATCGCCGAGCTCAGCCGATTCGGGACGACCACCGCCCATGCGGCCGCGGGCGTCGGACGCTTCGTCCTCCACACGGCAGGCGACGCCCTCCGGGGCCGCGCGCCGGGTTCGGCGAGGGTCGCCCACGAGATCCGCACGACCTTCGAACACCTCGGACCGACTTATGTGAAACTCGGTCAGCTCATCGCCTCGAGTCCCGGCGTGTTCTCCGAGTCCATGTCCGCCGAGTTCGAATCGCTGCTCGACCGGGTGAAGCCGGCCGACCCGGCACTCATGCGCGAACAGTTCATCGCCGAACTGGGTCGGGCTCCCGAAGAGGTGTTCGCGACCTTCGATCCGGTGCCGATCGCGTCGGCGTCGATCGCCCAGGTGCACACCGCCACCCTCCCCGGCGGCGAGGAGGTGGTGGTCAAGATCCAGCGCCCGGGCATCGCCGACCGGCTGGCCCCCGATGTCGCGATCCTCGAACGCCTCGCCGGCCTCGCCGAGATCTCCGAGTACGGGCGGATGCTCAGCGCACGCCACGTGGTCGAGGACTTCGCGGCCGGCCTCGACGCCGAACTGGACTTCCGCATCGAAGCCGACACCATGCGCGAGTGGTTCGCCTGTCTCCAGCCCGGGCCGTTCGGCGACCGCGTCCGCGTCCCGCACGTCTACGACGACTACACGACCCAGCGCGTGCTGACGATGGAGCGAATCCACGCGACCCGCATCGACGACGCCGCGGCCGTACGTGCCGCAGGCCACGACGGTGTCGCGCTCTGCCGCAACCTGCTGCTGTCCCTTCTCGAATCGGCGTTCCACGGCGGGCTGTTCCACGGCGACCTGCACGCCGGGAACGTCCTCGTCGACGACGCGGGCAAGCTGGTCCTCCTCGACTTCGGCATCGTCGGACGGTTCACCCCCCGCACCCGGCGCATCCTCCGCCAGCTCGTCGTCGATCTCGTGGTGCGCGGGGACTACGAGTCCGCGGGCCGTGCCATCTTCCTTCTCGGCGCCGTGCACAAGCCGGGGTCGACGTCCCAGGGTGCCGAGGACATCAAGAAGGTGACGACTCCGCTGTCGACCACCGACCTCGGTTCGATGTCCTACACCGACCTCGGGCGGCAACTCGCCGCGGTCGCCAAGGCCCACGATGCGCGACTGCCCCGGGAACTCGTCCTCGTCGGAAAGCAGCTGCTGTACGTCGAGAAGTACACCAAGCTTCTCGCACCCCGATGGAAGGCCATGTCCGACAAGGAGATCTACGGATACATGGCCGGCATCCTGAAGGAGGCCGAACGCGACCGGCGAGCCGACCGGCGCTGACCGGGCGCCGCGTATCCCGGCATGTCGGACCCACTGTGCCCTTCTGTGGCAAACGCGACAGTTAGGGTGGGAGCGATCAGCTGATTCCAGGAGTCACACATGAGACGTTTTGTGCCGGCAGTGCTGGCCTTCTTCGGCGCTGCGTGCATCGCGGCGGCCATCGCCATACCGCTTTATCTCGTGCCGCAGTTGAAGGTGGTTCCGCTCGATCTGGACATCACGTCCGACGCCACCACTGTCGCCGCGGACGGTTCGACCGGAGAACGCTTTCCAGCGGTGATCTTCGATCGTTGCTCGGTGTCGGAGAATCGTGCCCGCACTCTCGAGGCGCACCTCACGCAGCAGCGACGTTCGATCATCATCGAACCGTCGGACAGCCGCCAGGCCAGCCTGCAGTCGGCGCAGACCGTGCGCATCGACCGCCTGCGCGATGCCGAGGGAACCGAGACCGAACCCACCGTCGCCGCCGAGGGTGAGACCCGTACGTGCGAGGACGGTCTGCTGACCGCGACCATCGACCGGGTGTCGGTGAATCGCAAGACCTCGGCACCCAACGGTGCGGTCAGCTCGCTGCAACTCGAGGCGGTTCCCGAGGGCGGCAACGTCAACGACGTGTCGGTCGCCATCGACAACCGCACCGGCTACCAGTACAAGTTCGGTTTCGACGTGCAGCAGCGCGACTACCCGTACTACGACCTCAACACCCGCCAGGACTGCGCGGCGAAGTTCGAGGGCGAGGAGACCATCGACGGGGTGAACACGTACCACTTCGTGTGTGACGTCCCGGAGACCGACCTCTCCAACCTCCCGAACGCGCAGGGCGAGGCGGCACTCGGCACGATGCTGACGATGCCCGCCCGCTGGTGGGGCATCACCGGGCGCGGGGTGCGGGCGAACGATCCCATCACCATGCACCGGTACGCCGCCGCGACCCGCCACGTCTGGGTGGAGCCGGAGACCGGGACCATCGTCGACGGTCGTGAGGACCAGCACCAGTACTTCAAGTCCCCCGACCAGAGCGACGCCACGCCGGAAGCGGTGCGCGAGTTCCGCATGGACGCCCTGAAGGGCACGTTCAAGTGGACCGACGACACCGTCTCCAACCAGGCGGGCAAGGCCAGCGGTTACGTCGACCAGCTGAAGGTCGGCGGAGTGTGGGTGCCGATCATCCTCGGCATCGTGGGAGCGATCCTGTTGATCGCCGCCCTGCTCCTGTTCTTCCGCGGACGCCGTGACGACACCCGGGTCGACGACACCCCGCCGCCCACGACTCCCCCCGCCGACGAGCGCGACACCACGCTGATCAAGCGCGACGCTCCGCCGGCCGGAGCAGCTCCGGCGGGCGCGAATCCGTGGGAGCGACCGACCGAGCAGATCCCCAAGGTCGGCGACACACCGCCGGCCGACGACTCGGCCACGCGCACCTTCCGCAAGCAGCCCCCGCCCGAGTAGCGAGCGGCAGAGCACACACCGCGGGCGCATCCGGTATCCACCGGATGCGCCCGCGGTGTTTTTCGGTCCGGCACTTCTGCGGGTTGAGCCGCACCCCGCGGGTTGAGCCGCACCCCGCGGGTTGAGCCGCACCCCCGCGCGCTGAGCCGGGCCACACCCCCGCGGGTTGAGCCGGCCCCGAGCGGAGCGAGGCGCCGAGTCGAAGCCCCCTCCGCAACCAGCCCCCACAAGTGACCTCGACGGACGCGCGGGCACGCTACGCGTGCTCGAGCTGCTCGGCCAGCAGGGGCGCGCGGGCACGCTACGCGTGTACGAGCTGCTCACCCAGCAGTCGTGCACGAGCTGCTCACCCAGCAGATACAACAGGGGCCGGTGACCCGAAGGTCACCGGCCCTTGCCGACTGTCTTACGTGCGCGAGACCACCGCGGCCCTCAGAAGAAGGCGGGGCGGAAGGTCTTGGCCCACGACTCCTTGAAGGTGCTCTGCCAGTAGTCCCACCAGTGCGCACCGTCCGGGGTGATCCGGGTGGTGAGCTTGACGCCCGGCACGAGCGCGAGGCGACCGATGTAGAGCTGGCTGCTGGTCGACGCGGCGACCTCGAGCGGGATCATCTGCGCGAACTTGACGGGGTCGAAGTTGCTGCTGGCCGGGTTGACCGACGAGTCGTACTTGCTACCGACACCGCTACCGGACGAGACGTAGACGTTCTTGCCGGCGAGGTTGCCCGCGCTCAGGAACGGGTCGTTCTGGAACCAGGTCCCGGCGGGGAAGAAGCCCCACATGTTGAACGGGTTGCCACCGACCTCCGCGACCGAGGCCATGATGCCCTGGGTGAAGCCCGGCAGGGTGACCGTCGGGTAGCCGCTGTACGAGGCGACGGCCTTGTAGAAGTTCGGGTGACGCGACGCAAGGTTCAGC
The DNA here is from genome assembly GCF_001418765.1 of Gordonia sp. HS-NH1. NCBI lineage: Bacteria > Bacillati > Actinomycetota > Actinomycetes > Mycobacteriales > Gordoniaceae > Gordonia > Gordonia sp. HS-NH1. The sequence continues at coordinate 70,279 of NZ_LIYC01000017.1, read as the reverse complement.
GCCGAGGTGCCCGACATGGACAGACCGGCGATGCCGTTGCGACGGTTGTCGCTGCCGTGACGCGCGGCCATGTAGCCCGGCAGTTCGCGGGTCAGGAACGTCTCCCACTTGTTGACGCCCAGCTTGGGATCGCGGGTCTGCCAGTCGGTGTAGAAACTGCCGGCACCGCCGAACGGGATGGCGACGTTGGTGCCCTTGCCGGCCATGTAGCGCGCGACGTCGGTGTTGATCAGCCAGCCGCTGTTGTTGTTGGGGGCACGGAGGCCGTCGAGCAGGTACAACGTCGGCTTCGGTCCGCCACCGCCGGCCGAGACGATGCACACGGGCACGGTCCGGTTCATGGCGTTCGAGCGGACGTACTCGACATTGCAGCCGTTGGCCGCGGAGGCCTCCGGCGGAGCTGCGACCAGCGTCGCACCCGACACGGCCACGAGAGCCACGAGTCCGGCGACGAGGCGCTTACGGGCGCGTGTCAGCATTCGTCAGTTTTCCTTTGGATCACCACGGCCGGAACCGGCCGCTTGCGGGTCTTGCCTACCGGGTACTGCTGCGGGCTTGTGTACGAAGTCGTACGAGGAGGGATTGTATTGGTCCCCCCGGGCAGTGGTACCCGTCCCGCTGAAGTGTAACGGCACGATAACGCCACGGCAAAGGTGAGAGCGGGTCTTGTGATGCCCATCGGTGGTGGTTCATGTCACACCCGCCGCGGCTGAACAGCCCATTTGGTACATAGACGACGCGTCGGCCGATATCTTCGTCTGTTCGGTCCACATGCCCGCGATGCGCCCGTTACCGGTTTGGGTGGGCAACGGTGACCGTGGTTTTCGGGACAGCGGGCCATGCCGGCCGCCTGTCCGGCGATCACCGCCAAGTCCGCTCGACCCGCCCCCGGAACCACTAGTGTCGGGACGTGCACATGGGCGAATACCTGTCCTGCGACGCGACCACCCTGGCCGGTCTCGTCGCCTCCGGCGAGGTGACGGCAGCCGAACTCCTCGACCTCGCGCGAACACGTGCGGACGCCGTCGATCCCTCCCTCAACGCCATCGTGATCCGCATGGACGCCGAAGCCGATGCGCGCGTCCGGGGAGACCTCACCGGGCCGTTCGCCGGCGTCCCGTTCCTCATCAAAGACCTCGCGCAGGACTACCGCGGGTACCCGACGACACGCGGCTCTCGCGCCCTCGCCTCGCACATCGCCCGCGAACACTCCTTCGGCGTCAGGCGTTTTCTCGACGCCGGCCTGGTGATCTTCGGCAAGACGAACACCCCGGAATTCGGCGCGAAGGCGATCACCGAGCCCACGTTCTGGGGTCCGGCGCGCAATCCCTGGGACCTGGATGCGACCCCGGGCGGGTCGTCGGGCGGCAGCGCCGCCGCGGTGGCTGCCGGGATCGTGCCGGCGGCCGGGGCCAGCGACGGCGGAGGTTCCATCCGCATCCCCGCCGCATGCACCGGATTGTTCGGGCTCAAGAGCTCTCGTGGCCTGATGCCGTTCGGTCCGCAGACCGGCGAGCCGCTCTTCGGGATGGGCGTCGAGGGCGTGGTGACCCGGACCGTCCGCGACGCCGCGGCCCTCTACGACGCGCTCATCGGGCCGACGCCGTCGTCGACCTACCCGACGCCCCTGCACACCGAGAGCTACACCGCCCGGATCGCCACCCCGCCCCGGTTGCTGCGGATCGGCTATACGACGACGTCGGCGATCAACGGGAACCCGCATCCAGAAGCCGTGGCCGCGGTCGAACACGCCGCGTCGGTGCTGACCGACCTCGGCCACAACGTCGAGGAGGTGGACCCGCCGCACGACGACGCCGCCCTCGCACGCGACTTCCTCGACATCTGGTTCGCCAAGTGCGCCGCGCAGGTCGACGAGGTCCGACGCCTCACCGGAGCTCCCGACTCGCATTTCGAAGCCGACACCCTGACCCTCGCCGAGCTTGGCCGAGCAGCCGGGGTCGTCCCGTTGTTCAGCGCGCTCGACCGGATCAACGACCACGTCCTGGCCCTCGACCGGTTCCATCAGACCCACGACCTGCTGCTCACGCCCACGCTCGCCGTGCCACCACCGCGGGTCGGTTCGATGACCACGCCGCCTGCCCTCCAGCGGGCGGCGCGGCTCGCTTCGCGCGCACGGTCAGGCCGCGCGATCTCCCGTCTCGGGATCATCGACAAACTCGTCTACGAGAGCCTCGGCTGGGTGCCGTACACCCAGCTCGCCAACCTCACCGGGCGGCCGGCCATGAGCGTGCCGCTGCACTGGACTGCGGCCGGCCTCCCCCTCGGCGTGCAGTTCGTCGGCCGTCTCGGTGCCGACGGCGATCTCCTCGCGCTCGCGGCCGGCCTCGAGGCGGCCGCACCGTGGTTCCACCGGTACGCCGACATCGTGCTCTAGTGCGGGGCTAGTCTCTTCTGCGAGTGCACATGCTCCGGAGCAACCCGGCATGGCTGCGGCGGGAGGAGATGCGGTGGCGGAGAACGAGGCCGACGCGGTGGTCGTCGGTGCGGGCCTGGCGGGACTCGTCGCGACATACGAGCTCACCAAGGCCGGGCGTCGCGTCGTCGTGGTCGATCAGGAGAACCGCAACAACCTTGGTGCGCAGGCATTCTGGTCCCTGGGCGGGTTGTTCATGGTGGACACACCCGAGCAGCGCCGCCTCGGCATCTCCGACTCCGCCGACCTCGCGCTGCAGGACTGGATGGGCTCGGCGGGTTTCGATCGTGAGGACGAGGACTACTGGCCACGCCAGTGGGCTCGCGCCTATGTGGACTTCGCCGCCACCGAGAAGCGGCAGTATCTGCACGACCTCGGGCTGCGTATCACCCCGATCGTCGGCTGGGCCGAACGCGGCGGCGGATTCGCCGACGGCCACGGCAACTCCGTGCCCCGCTTCCACCTCACGTGGGGAACCGGACCGGAGGTGGTCCGGGTCTTCGCCGAGCCGGTCCTGGATGCGGAGAAGCGCGGGCTCGTCGAGTTCCGGTTCCGGCATCGCGTCGACGAACTCGTCGTCGACGACGGCACCGCCGTGGGCGTGCGGGGTGTGACACTCGCCCCGACCGACGCCGAACGCGGCCGGGCGTCGAACCGGGATGTCGTGGGCGACTTCGAGATCCGTGCCGGATCGGTCATCGTCACCTCCGGCGGCATCGGGCACAACCACGATCTGATTCGCAAGAACTGGCCGGTCGATCGTCTCGGCCCCGCTCCGCAGACGATGATCTCCGGCGTCCCCGCGCACGTCGACGGCCGGATGCTGGAGATCACCGAGAGCGCCGGCGCCAACATCGTCAACCGCGACCGGATGTGGCACTACACCGAGGGCATCCACAACTGGGACCCGATCTGGCCCGATCACGCGATCCGGATCATCCCCGGCCCGTCGTCACTCTGGCTCGACGCCAACGGCAATCGTCTCGCACCGCCGAACTTCCCCGGCTTCGACACCAATTCGACGATGAAGGCGATCCTGTCGGCGGGCCACGACTACTCGTGGTTCATCCTCACGCAGACGATCGTGGAGAAGGAGTTCATGCTGTCGGGGTCGGAGCAGAACCCCGACATCACCGAGAAGGACCTCAAGCTCACCGCGAAGAGCCGGCTGGCGAAGGGTGCCTCGGGACCGGTGGACGCCTTCGTGCGCAACGGCGTCGACTTCGTGGTCGCCGACAACCTGCCCGAGCTGGTGGCCGGGATGAACAAGATCGCTCGCGGCCCCGAACTCGACCTCGCGGAGATCGAGCGCATCATCTCCGCGCGCGACGCCGAGATCGGCAACAAGTTCTCCAAGGACGCCCAGCTGATGGCCGTCACCAATGCGCGACAGTATCTCGGCGACAAGATCGTTCGCGTCGCCAAGCCCCACCGGCTGCTCGACCCGGAGCACGGCCCGCTGATCGCGGTCCGGCTCAACGTCCTCACCCGCAAGACCCTGGGCGGTCTCGAGACCAACCTCGACTCCCAGGTGCTGCGGCCGGACGGCAGCGCCTTCGACGGCCTGTTCGCCGCCGGTGAGGTCGCGGGCTTCGGCGGTGGCGGCGTACACGGGTACAACGCCCTGGAGGGGACGTTCCTCGGCGGATGCATCTTCTCGGGCCGCGCCGCCGGCCGCGCGGTGGCACGGGCCACACCGCGGAGCTGACTCCAGCTCGATCGCACCTCGTCGTCGAAAAGGGTTGCCTGCCCTATACATTCGCAGCATGATCTGCCACCCCACGCCGGGTGACGATCGGCTAGGGTGTTGGGCGTGCCGGTGCCCCAGACGATCCTGACCCGGAAGACGAAGTCGGCGATCTTCCTCGTCTTCACCATCGACGACGGCGGTGAAGACGCGGTTCGCGATGCGCTGGAGGAAATTCCCGGGCTGAACAACGCGGTGTCCTCGCGGGCACCGGAGGCCGCACTGGCCGGCATCGTGTCGATCGGGTCTGCGGCGTGGGACCGCCTGTTCGCCGGCCCGCGGCCCCGTTCGTTGCGTCCGTTCGTTCCCTACGAGGGCGAGGTCCACACCGCCCCGGCGACGCCCGGGGACCTGCTCGTGCACATCAAGTCCGACGACATGGGCCTGTGCTACGAACTCGGCGCCAAGATCACCGAGTCCTTCGGGGACGCGGTCACCGTGGTCGACGAGGTGCACGGCTTCCGCTACTTCGACCTACGCGACCTCATCGGGTTCGTCGACGGCACCGAGAACCCGACCGGACAGGCCGCGATCGACGCCATCACGGTCGGTGCGGAGGACCCGGACTTCGCGGGCGGCAGCTACGTCGCGATCCAGCGGTACGTGCACGACCTGTCGTCGTGGAACGGCCTGAGCACCGAGGAGCAAGAAGCCGCGATCGGACGCACCAAGCTCGACAACGTGGAGATGTCCGACGAGGTGAAGCCACCGAACTCCCACATCGCGCTGAACGTCGTCGAGGACGAGAACGGCGAGGAGATCGACGTGGTCCGCGACAACATGCCCTACGGCGACGTCTCCGGCACGGGCGTGAACGGCACCTTCTACATCGCCTACTCGGCAGCGCCCGACGTCACCGAGGAGATGCTGCGCAAGATGTTCATCGGCGACCCGCCCGGCACCTACGACCGCCTCCTCGACTTCACCACCGCGGTGACCGGGTCGCAGTTCTTCACCCCGACCCTCGACTTCCTCGAAGAGCTGCCGCCCGCGCCCGACGCCGCACCCGCCGCTCCCCCGTCCCCGACGACCCGTTCCGACGGTTCGCTGGGCATCGGGTCACTGCACTGACGACACGACACCCGACCACCGCACCCGGAAACCCCATCCCGGCCGCACCAGGAGGACACCATGAACAACCTGCATCGCGAACTCGCGCCGATCTCCGACGCGGCGTGGGCGGAGATCGAGGAGGAGGCCACCCGCTCGTTCAAGCGCAACGTCGCGGGCCGGCGCCTCGTCGACGTCACCGGGCCGCTCGGCTCCGACACCGCGTCGGTGACCCTGGGACATCGCACCAAGATCGACTCGCCCGCCCAGGGCATCACCGCGTTCCAGCGTCGCACCCAGTCGCTGGTCGAACTCAAAGTCCCGTTCACCGTGTCCCGGGAGGCCATCGACGACGTCGATCGCGGCGCGAAGGACTCCGACTGGGATCCGGTCGTGGACGCCGCGCGCGAACTCGCGCTCGCCGAGGACCGGGCCATCTTCGAGGGCTACACCGCGGCGTCGATCAGCGGGATCCGCGCCGAGGCCTCCGCCTCCCCGATCCCGCTGCCCACCGACGTCCGCGACTACCCGGAGGCGGTCAGTCAGGCGCTGAGCACACTACGACTCGCGTCGGTCGACGGTCCGTACGCGGTGGCCCTGTCGGCCGAGGCCTACACCCAGGTCAACGAGACGTCGAACCACGGCTACCCGATCCTCGAACACATCCAGCGGCTGTTCACCGGCGACATCGTGTGGGCGCCGGCGATCAGCGGCGCGTTCGTCATGAGCACCCGCGGCGGCGACTTCGAGCTGACCATCGGCCAGGACGTGTCGATCGGTTACGACTCACACGACGGCGATGTGGTGAACCTCTACTTCCAGGAGTCGTTCACCTTCCTCACCCACACCGCGGAGGCGGCCGTCGCGCTGACCGAACCGCCGACCGTCTGAGCGGCAGACCGTCGCCCTCGCCGGCCCCGCACACCGCCCGGGCGATACTCAGAGGCGTCCGTTGCGAGCGGCAACTAGTCTTGCGCAGGTGATCGCAGTAGAACACGGCCCGCTCTCGCTCCCGGCGGTCAGATGCTGACCCGCCTCATCCGCACGTACCTGGCGCGGTACCGGATCAACGTCGTACTCGTCATCGTGCTGCAGCTGCTCGCGACCACCGCGATGCTGTTCCTGCCGAGCCTGAACGCCGACATCATCGACAACGGCGTGGCCCGCGGTGACACCGGCTACATCCTGCGCATCGGCGGATGGATGCTGCTGGTGAGCGTCGCGCAGATCATCGTCACGGTCGCCGCCCAGTTCTTCGGGTCCCGCGCCGCGCTGGGGGTCGGGCGCGACATCCGCGGCGACCTGCTGCACCGGGTGAACTCCTTCTCCGCACGCGAGGTCGGCACCTTCGGTGCTCCGTCGCTGATCACCCGCACCACCAACGACGTCCAGCAGGTGCAGATGCTCATCGTCATGAGCAGCGCGATCCTGGTGATGGCTCCGATCATGTGCATCGGCGGCATCATCATGGGAGTCCGCGAGGCGCCCGCGTTGTCGTGGGTCATCGCCATCGCGGTACCCGTACTCGGGGTCTCGATGGGGGCCATCATCGCGAAGATGATCCCCGGCTTCCGCGCCATGCAGGAACGGATCGACAACGTCAACCGCGTCCTGCGCGAGCAGATCACCGGCATCCGGGTCGTCCGGGCGTTCGTGCGGGAGGACTACGAGCGCAAGCGGTTCGCCGTCGCCAACGACGATCTCGCCGATGCGACCCTGCACGTCGGACGGCTGATGGCCCTGATGTTCCCGGTCGTCATGGTGATCACCAATGTCACCATCGTCGCGGTCATCTGGTTCGGCGGTCACGCGGTCTCCGACGGTTCGCTCGAGATCGGCGCGCTGACCGCCGTGATGAGCTACGTCATGCAGATCCTGATGTCGGTGATGATGGCGTCGTTCCTGGCGATGATGGCACCGCGCGCGGCGGTCTGCGCCGAGCGCATCTCCGAGGTCCTGGCCACCGACACCTCGGTCCATCCGCCCAGTGAGCCGATCGGATTCGCCACCCATCCGGGCATGGTGGAGTTCGACGCCGCCGAGTTCCGCTACCCCGGCGCCGACGACCCGGTGTTGAGCGGCATCGACTTCCGCGTCGAGCCGGGCACGACGACCGCGATCGTCGGATCGACCGGCTCGGGCAAGACGACACTCGTCGGGCTGGTCCCGCGACTGATCGACACGACGTCCGGCGCGGTCCGGGTCGGCGGTACGGACGTGAAGCGGCTCGACCCCGATGAACTGCGATCGGTCGTCGGTCTGGTTCCGCAGCGGCCGTACCTCTTCTCGGGAACCGTCCGCTCGAACCTGCTGCACGGCAAGGCCGACGCGACCGACGACGAGATCTGGGAGGCCCTGCGGATCGCGCAGGCCGAGGACTTCGTGTCGGCGATGCCCGACGGGCTCGACACCAAGGTGTCCCAGGGCGGCACGACCGTCTCCGGCGGACAGCGCCAGCGCCTGGCGATCGCTCGGGCACTCATCCGCCGACCGGCCATCTACCTGTTCGACGACTCGTTCTCCGCGCTCGACCTCACCACGGATGCACGGTTGCGCGCCGCACTGCGTCCGGCCACACGCGAAGCGGCAGTGATCGTGGTGGCCCAACGTATCTCGACCATCATCGACGCCGAGCAGATCGTCGTCCTAGATCGCGGACGGATCGTCGGTCTCGGTACGCACGACGACCTGCGCCAGTCGTGTCCCACCTATGCCGAGATCGTCGAATCACAGATGGCGATGGAGGAGCGCGCATGACCCGGCCCGCAGGTTCGCCGATGGCGGCCGGACCCGAATCCAAACCCCGCTCGTTCTGGCCTTCGGTCAAACGCGTTGTCGCACAACTGGCCTCTTATCGCATGCTGATGACCGTGACGCTGGCCTCGCTGGTGGGCTCGGTCGTGCTGATCGCGATCGCGCCCCGCGTGCTCGGTTACGCCACCGACCTCGTCTTCGACGGCGTCATCGGACGCACCCTGCCCGAGGGGCTCACCAAGGAACAGGCGGTCGCCGGTCTCCGCGAGAGCGGGGACGACACCTTCGCCGACATGGTCTCCTCGATGGACGTGACACCCGGCGTCGGAGTGGATTTCGGCGAAGTCGGCCGCGTGCTGCTCATCACCCTGGCGCTCTACGTCGTCTCGTCACTGCTCGCGTGGCTGGCCGGCTACCTGCTGAACATCGTCGTCGTCGGCACCATCCGTCGGCTGCGCGACGACGTCGAGGCCAAAGTGCATCGCCTGCCGCTGCGCTACTACGACACCATGCCTCGTGGTGAGCTGCTGAGTCGGGTGACCAACGACCTCGACAATCTGTCACAGAGCATGCAGCAGACCATCTCCCAGTTCGCCAACTCGGTGCTGACGGTGATCGCGCTGCTGATCATGATGATCTGGATCTCGCCGCTGCTTGCCCTGATCGCCGTGGCCACGGTTCCGCTGGCGATCATCGCGACCGGCGTGATCGCCAAACGGTCGAAGCCGCACTTCTCGGCGCAGTGGTCCTCGACCGGCGCCCTCAACGCTCAGGTCGAGGAGGCCTTCACCGGCCACGAGCTGGTGACCGCCTTCGGCCGCCAGCGCGAGATCCAGTCGACCTTCGACGAACGCAACCAGAAGCTGTACGAGTCCAGTTGGCGGGCGCAGTTCATCTCGGGCGTCATCATGCCGACGATCATGTTCCTGGGGAACCTGAACTACGTCGCGGTCGCGGTTGTCGGCGGTCTGCGCGTGGCCTCGGGATCGCTGAGTCTCGGTGAGGTGCAGGCGTTCATCCAGTACTCGCGCCAGTTCACCCAACCGCTGACGCAGATCGGTTCGATGATCAACCTCATGCAGAGCGGCGTCGCATCCGCCGAGCGGATCTTCGACATCCTCGACGCCGACGAACAGTCGCCGGACGCCGCGAGCCCGAAGACCCCCACCGACGACAAGGGACTCATCGAGTTCGACGACGTGTCCTTCCGCTATGTCGAGGACAAACCGCTCATCGAGAACCTCAGCCTGGTGGCCCGCCCCGGACACATGGTCGCGATCGTCGGTCCGACCGGCGCGGGCAAGACCACCCTGGTTAACCTGATCATGCGGTTCTACGACGTCGATTCGGGCGTCATCTGCGTGGACGGAGTCGACTCGACCCAGATGACCCGCGACGACCTGCGCGAACGCACCGGCATGGTGTTGCAGGACTCGTGGCTCTTCGGCGGCACCATCTACGACAACATCGCCTACGGCGACCCCACCGCCTCGCGGGAAGAAGTGCTCGACGCGGCCCGGATGAGTCACGTCCACCACTTCGTGCGGACCCTTCCCGACGGTTACGACACCGTCCTCGACGACGAGGGCGGCGGGGTGAGTGCCGGTGAGCGGCAGCTCATCACGATCGCGCGGGCGTTCCTCGCCCGTCCCACGATCTTGATCCTCGACGAGGCGACCAGCTCCGTCGACACCCGCACCGAGCTGCTCATCCAGAAGGCGATGGCGAATCTGCGGTCGGACCGTACGAGTTTCGTCATCGCGCACCGGTTGTCCACGGTGCGCGACGCCGACGTCATCGTCGTCATGGAGGACGGTCACATCGTCGAGCAGGGCAGCCACGACGAACTGCTCGCCGCCCGCGGCGCTTACTGCCGGCTCTACGAGAGTCAGTTCACCGGAGCCATCGAGGCGACCTGAGCGACCCCCTCTGCTCCCTGAGGCGCGAGGAGCGCTAGCGACGAGCCACGATGGGCCTGGTGACGCGGGTTTCGGAGCCCGTCGTGGCTCGCTTCGCTCGCACCTTGGGGGGCAGTAAAGGCGTCCCCTCCGCTCCCGGAGGTGCGAGGAGCGTAAGCGACGAGCCCACCCCCGATCCCTGAGGCGCGAGGAGCGCTAGCGACGAGCCACGATGGGCCTGGGGCCGCGGGTTTCGGAGCCCGTCGTGGCTCGCTTCGCTCGCACCTTGGGGAGCAGTAAAGGCGTCCCCTCCGCTCCCTGAGGTGCGAGGAGCGTAAGCGACGAGCCCACCCCCGATCCCTGAGGTGCGAGGAGCGTGAGCGACGAGCCTCGAAGGGTCACGAAGGTCGCTCGTTGCGCGCCGCGCGTTCGACGAGGCCGGCGATGCGTTTGGTCTTGGTCTCGGGTCGTTTCGCCAGGGCGATCTGGGACAGTCCGAACTTGCGCGCGCTCGGCGGGAACGCATCCCAGTTGGCCCGGGCGGCGGGGTCGGCGTCGAGCGCGGCGGCCAGTTCCGGGGACTCGATCAGTGCCTCGGCATCGTCGAACAGGGTCCAGAGGCCGCGGGCCTGGGCGTCGTCGATGACGGCCTGACCGGCGGGCTGGATGCGGCCGGCGGCCGCGAGGTCGGCGACGCGCGCCTTGTTGGACGCCGACCACCCGCTGTTGCGCCCGCGCCGGGTGAACCACATGCCGCGGCGTTGTTCGTCGATGACACGGGTGTGACCGTCGATCCACCCCCAGCACAGCGCCTCGCGAACACACTCGTCGTAGTCGATCGGCTCCCGGCCCGAGCCCTTGCGCCAGAACACAAGCCACACTCCGGGCGACGTCTCGTGATTGTCGCGCAACCACTCTCGCCACGCATCGACGGTCTCGACGGTGAGCTTCGGGGCATCGGGATCGGCCATTCGTCAACCCTAATGACCTACGTCCAGGTCTCGGTACAGTTGAGCCGTGAACGAGATCGTCAACTTTGCCACGGACAACTGGTGGCTGATCTTCCCGATCGGCGCGGTCGTCGGCGGGTGGGCGGGTTCGATCGGCAAGTACAACGAGAAGCGGCGCAGGGACAAGATCGAGCTCGCTCGGATCAAGGCCACAGCACAGTCCGAGCAACTCAAGCTCACGACGACCTCGGCCGATCAGCTGCGCAGGGTGCACCGACAGCACGACGCACTCAACGAGAAGTGGTTCGCCTACGAACTCGATCTCGCGACCCTGATCGAGTACCCGCTGATGACCGACATGCGCGAGCCGCTGACCCTCGCCTTCCACCGGGCCCGGGTGCGCGCGGACGACCTACGACCAGATCCCGCCGCCGCGGACCTCTCCACAGCCGCGACATCGATGTCGCCGGCGGATTTCGCCGAGTACCGCGACGCGGTCGGCGACTACGCCGCCGCCTTCGACGCAGCCGAGCGAGAAGCCCGGCGTCGCAAGCAGTCCGGCTTCTCCCCGGTCGAGCGCGAGGCACTCGACCGGGCGCGCAAACTGATCAACGTCGCCGCCGACGCCGGGGCCACGCCGGCCGAGCGGCAGGCCGCCTACAAGAAGGTCCGCGCCGAGCTCGACGGCATCATCGACGTCCCGCAGGTGGCGGCCGCACATCTCGAACAGCAGATAGCCGGGGCGCTCGAGCGCGGCTCGGACTGATCAGAGATCCGGGATCGGAAGGTCGAGGTTGGGCGCGATGATGCCGCCGTCGACCTCCAGGATCTTGCCGGTGACGTAGGCGCCCGCCGGTGACGCCAGGTAGAGCGCGGCCGCGGCGATGTCCTCCGGATCGCCCAGCCGGTGCAGCGGCGTCGATGTCTCGACGGCGCTGCGCATCCCCTCGTCACCCGCGACGATCTCCAGCGCGGACGTCAGGATGGCGCCCGGCGCGATCCCGTTCACCCGGATCTTCGGATTCAGATCCATCGCCGCGATGCGGGTGTAGTGCGCGAGAGCGGCTTTCGCGGTGCCGTAGGCCGCGTAGGCACGCCCGGGCAGGCGGCCGACCGCGGAGGTGATGTTGATGATCGAACCCTGACCGCTGGTCGCGAGGATCTGCTTGGCACCGGCGACGACGAGCGCGTGTGCATTGCCGACGTTGAAGTCGAAGGCATCCCGCAGGTGCTTGGGACTCGTGTCGAACAGCGGCCGGGGCATCGCACCGCCGACATTGTTGACCACGGTGTCGAGTCGCCCGAACTCATCGACCGCGGTCTGCGCGAGCGCGGCCGCCGCGTCGGGGTCGGCGAGGTCCACTGCGACGGTGTGGGCGCGCCGGCCCGCGGCACGGACCCGTTCGGCGACCTGTTCGAGGTCGGACTCGCTGCGCGCCGCGATCACCACATCGCCGCCGGCCTCGGCGAAGGCGACCGCGATCGCCGCCCCGAGCCCCCGGCTCGCGCCGGTCACGATGGCCACCTGGTCGTCTATCCGGAATCTGTCGAGAATCACCCGTCGACCATGCCACGTCGCACCCGAAAACGAGAACGTGTTCTAGAAAATCGTTCGTAACCGGCCTGACGAGACCTCAGTAGTCGCTTCCGACGGTGACCACGGAGAGGAGATCCTCATCCGCGGCGAACCTGCGCAGATTCTCGGCGACCCACGGCGCGAGCTCACGCGTCAGTCCCGACGCCGGGTTGGCGACGTGCGGGGTGATGATCACGTTCGGCAGGGACCAGAGCGGATGGTCCTCGGCCGGCGGTTCCGGATCGGTCACATCGAGAGCAGCCCCGGCGATCTGACCGTCGGCCAACGCGCGGTACAGCGCTTCTTCGTCGACGAGGGGGCCGCGCGCGATGTTCACCACCCACGCGTGCGCGGGCAGCGCGGCGAGGCTGTCGGCGTTGATCATGTGCCGTGTCTCGGGGGTCGCCGGCGCGGCCAGCACGACGTGGTCGATCGTCGCCCACAGGTCGTCCAACTCGTCCGATCGGCGGACCTCGTGCGCGCCGGGGATCGCTCGGCCCGACCGGTTCACCGCGACGACGCGGGCACCGCATGCCCGGAGGCGCGGGGCGAGAGATGCGCCGATCCCGCCGGCTCCGACGATGGCCACGGTGGAACCGTGCAGTGACCGGACCGCGGTGTCGATCCGCTCCTTGTCCCAGTGGCGGAGGACGGCGGTGTTGATCTGCCGAAGTCCCGCGAGGAGAAGCGCCAGCGCATGCTCGGCGACGTTCTCGGCATAGAAGCCCGACGCGTTGGTCCAGATGCGGCGGTCGTCGAGGATGTCGGCGGCCACGAAGTCCTCGATCCCCGCGGTCTTGAGGGCCACCCACTCGACCGTGTCGGGCAGCTCCGGAAAGTCCGACGGCGGTCCGATCCACACCAGCACCCGCGCGTCGTCGAGGCCGACGATCCGTCCGCCCGCACCCTCGATCGCCTCGACCAGGTGCTCGTCGCGCACGGGTTCGAGGGCCACCGCCACCGGGGTCATCGGGCGACCGACCGGGCCGCGGTCGTCGCCAGTTCGTCGGCGATCTCGTTGAAGTGATCGCCGGCGTGCCCCTTCACCCAGCGCCACTCCACCTGATGCCGCTTCTCCTCCTCGACCAGACGGCGCCACAGATCCGCGTTCTTGACCGGCTTGCGGTCCTTGGTCTTCCAGCCGTTCGCCTGCCAGCCGTTGACCCACTTCATGATCCCGTTGCGGACGTACGTCGAGTCGGTGTAGATGATGACCTTCGACGGTCTGGTCAGTGCCGCGAGACCCTCGATGGCGGCCGTGAGTTCCATCTTGTTGTTCGTCGTATCGGGCTCGGAACCGGAGATCCGCTTCTCGGTGCCCTTGTAGCGGAGCACCGCACCCCATCCGCCCGGGCCCGGGTTGCCCAGGCAGGCACCGTCGGTCGAGATCTCGACGACGTCCGACCCCGCTCCCGGGTCTGCGGAGGAGCCGTCGGCTGTCGGGTTCGCAGAAGCTGTCACGCACGGAAGCCTACGGCAGGCGCGACGGCCGGCAGCACCCTCGTCGAGGGGGGCAAACCGGCGGCGTTCCCGACATCTCGGGCGCCGGGCACCAGTGGTGTCTAGGGTGGACCCATGGCTGTGTGGGACCCGACACGCTATCTGCAATTCGCCGACGATCGCGCGCGGCCGTTTCTCGACCTCATCGCGCAGATCCCGACCAACCCGCTGTCGGTGGTCGACCTGGGTTGCGGACCGGGCCATCTGACCAAGCACCTGCGTGCACTCTGGCCGGCGGCCGAGATCCTGGGCATCGACGACTCGGCGGAGATGGTCGACCAGGCCATCCGCGACAACACCGACCCGCGCGCCAACTACGACGCCGTCGACGTCTCGCAGTGGGCGCCGCACCGGCCGGTCGACCTGATGATCTCCAACGCGATGTTCCAGTGGGTCCCCGATCACCTCGAGGTGATCGACCGGCTGCTCGGTTATCTCACCGACGGCGGCGCGTTCGCGTTACAGGTCCCGAACAACACCGACTCGCCGACCCACGCGGCTCTCGCCGAGCTCGCCGTGACCGAACCGTATGTCGGGGCGTTCGGCGACCTACGCGGGCTGCCGCGTCTCGACGCCGAGGTCTACCTGGACTTCTTCGCCGAGCGCGGCTACCACGTCAACGCGTGGGAGACGACCTACTTCCACGTGCTCGACGGCCAGGATCCGGTGTTCGACTGGATGTCCGGAACGGGCGCGCGTCCCTACCTGCAGGCGCTCACCGACGACCTCCGGAAGCGCTTCATCGCCGACCTGAAGGAACGCTTCGCCGAGGCCTATCCGCGTCGGGAGTGGGGTACCGTTCTGCCCTTCCGCCGGACGTTCGCCGTGGCCACTCGCCGCTGATCCCGCCCGCCGTCGACCGGGCGTCGTTTCCCGTCGACGCACAGTCGACGGATAGAGGCGCCTCCTCGCGACCTCGTCCCCCCTCCGGAGAACAGCGCTCGCGTCGTTCATCGGAATCGGGGAACGACAATTCGGAGCGAGCGTCGAAGGGTCACGCACCGGCATCGGTTTGGCATCGGCGACGCTGCCCCGTGCCACTTCTGCAACACTGACGCCACTGTCGTTTCCTCAGGGGGTACGTCCATGCCTCGACGCAGCCGGACTCGTCTGCGCCCTGCCCACCATGTCCGACGCCGCGTCATCGCAACCGTTGCCGCCGTCGGCCTGGCCGGCAGCGTGCTCGCTGCTGTGCCGGCACCGGCGCGAGCCGCGGTCTGCAACGTCACCGGCATCACCGGAGGAGACGTCGGGAGCACCGGAAGTTCGGGGTCCAGCGAGCTCGGGTGGGGCAGTCTCGACTTCGGCAGCTATCGGGCGGGCGGCAAGAAGCCACAGGGGCCGCTCCCCAAACTCACCGGTGCCAGCAAGGCCGTCTCGTGGGTGACCGGTCCGCGAAGTCCCGCTCGCACCGACACCCGTTTCGGTATCACCGCCACCGACGTCGGCGTGCCGTGGGACAACGGCTCCGGTCAGATACTGATGGCCTTCGGCGACACATGGGGCAAGTGCGCGGGCCAGATGGCCTGGAAGCACAACACGATGCTGCGTAGTGACGCGAACTCCGATCTGGCCAAGGGAATCCGATTCCCGAACGCCGTACCGGGATCGGTCCGGTCAGGTGCCTCGGTGTCATCGGCACATCCGACATGGGCACAACCCATGTTCAACGCGGTCGGGGTGCGCAACATCGAGGTCGGTCGAATCCCCACCGGCGGGATCTCGGTCAACGGCACCCAGTTCGTCAGCTTCATGTCGATCCATCGTTGGCTCGGCCCCGGCCGGTGGAGCACGAATTACTCGGGAATCGCCCTGTCGCACAACAATGGTCAGACCTGGACCGTCGACAACAACACCCTCCGCTGGAACACCGACCTGACGATTCCCGGCGTTCCCCAGGTGGCGAGTGGCCACAACCGGTTTCAGATGGGCGCCTTCCTCCGAAGCGGTGAGTACATCTACCAATACGGCACGCCGAATGGGCGTTTCGGCTCGGCCCACGTGGCCCGGTTCCGTCCCGCCGACATCCTGAACCTCAACCGGTATCAGTACTTCCGGGGCGGCACGTCGTGGTCGTCGAATCCGGCCGAGGCCGCGCCGATCGTCGCCGGTCCGGTGGGCGAGATCTCGGTGGCCTACAACGCCTTTCTCGGCCGGTTCGTCATGCTGACCGAGCGCGCGGGGACGATCATGATGCGCACGTCGCCGTCACCCGTGGGACCGTGGAGCGGAGAGCGAGTGCTCATCTCCCAGAGGCAGTCCAGCGGCCTGTACACGCCCTACATCCACCCTCGGTCGTCGGGAGAGGACCTCTACTTCGTCGTCTCGCGATGGGACGACTACAACGTCATGCTGGTGCGGACCGACCTGTCGAAGGTGCGTCCGTGAGCCGGCGCATCGTACTGATCCGCGCCGTCAACGTCGGCGGGGCGAAACTCCCGATGGCCGAATTGCGCCAGATCGCAACCGACCTCGGTGCCGATGAGGTCACGACCTACATCGCGTCGGGCAATCTGATCTGTTCGCCACCTCCCGACCCGGACGAGTTCGACCGCGCTCTCGAGACCGCGATGGAGGAGCGCTACGGTTGGTTCCGCGAGGTCATCAGCCGCACGACCGACCAGGTCCGTGCCGCGCTGGACGCGCATCCGTTCGACATCGTCGACGACAAGTACTCCTACGTCTACTTCCTGACCGGCGAACCGGCGCCCGACAAGGTGACCGCCTTCGAGCGCAAGGACTTCGGCGAGGACGTCGTCCGGGTCATCGGGTCCGATCTGCACATCCGCTACGCCGACGGTGCGGGCCGCTCGACGTTGACCGCGCCGGTCATCGCTCGCGGTCTGGGTGTGCAGGGAACCGGACGTAATCTGCGGACCGTCCGGAAGCTGCTGGAGCTGGCCGGCTCCTAGCACCGACCAGGTGGCCCGTGCCCCGGCACGGGCGTAGCGTCGGTGGAGGCATCACGAGACAAACCAGACGAACCAGACGTTCGCGTCGAGAGGAGTCCGGACATGAGTCAACCGGTCCCGCCGCCACCGCCACCGCCCGAGCCCATTCCTGCGCCGGAGCCCATCCCGGAGCCGCCACCGGAACCGCCGATCCCCGTACCCACTCCGCCGCCGGCTCCCGACCCGCAGCCCGCACCCCCGCAGCCGGACCCGCCGCCTCGGCCCACGGTGATATGAGCGGTCAGCCGCGCGTCAGAACGCGCGCGACGCGGTCCAGATCGGCGAGCTGCTCCTCCCGCGGAGCCTCCCACAGCTTCTTCGGCAGCTTCTCGAGATCCTTGACAGCCGCCTCGGCGTGATCGAGCGCTTCGGTCGCCTCGTCCTCGCCGAGGTCCACCGACGCGATGAGCCGGTCGTCGAGTTCGAAGACCGCGTCGTCGAGGCGGTTGCGCGCCGCGACGAGTTCGTCGTCGTGCGGGATCGCCGGGTTCGCGTGCACGTCCGCGATGGCATACCGAATCCGCCGATGCAGCAGCGCTTCTCGGGTGTTGTCGGTGGCCCAGCTATCGGGCGCGCGGCCCGGTCGGCCGGGAATCAGGTCGGTGGATCGCGCGAAGGTGCGCACTCGTTTGTCCGAGTCGTACGCGAACCAGGCGGCGCCGCCGAGAATGAACAGTGCGACCACCACGGTGGCCACGATGATGATGACCGCGATCATGTGGTCAGCCTACTCAGGACGACTGCACTCCTTTGGGCGCCTTTCCCGACATGAAACCGAACAGGTATCCGGCGACGCGTCTCATCTGGATCTCGTCGGCACCCTCGGTGATCCGGTAGCGCCGATGGTGACGGTAGATGTGCTCGAACGGTTCGTGCCGCGAGTAACCGCGTCCGCCGAACACCTGCATCGCCTGGTCGGCAGCGTCGCAGCACAGCCGATTCGCCTGGTAGTTGCACATCGAGACCTCCGCAGACGCGGCGAACGGCCCGTGGGTGTCCATCTTCCAGGCGGTTTCGCGGATCAGGGCCCGGATCATCGCGCACCGGGTGTGCAGGTCGACGAGCGGGAACTGGATCGCCTGATTCGTCGACAGCTTCTTGCCGAAAGGGGCACGCTCGTTGGCGTATGCCACCGCACGGTCGACGCAGTACTGTGCGGCACCCAGACTGGACGCCGCCTGGCGGATGCGGTTCTCGTTGAAGAAGTGCTGCACGACCTGCAGGCCGGCGCCCTCGGCGCCGAACACCGCGGAGTCCGGCACCCGGACATCCCGCAGCGAGATGTGTGCATGGTCGGTCGGCATGTTGAACGTCCACAGGTACTCCTCGACAGCGAACCCGGGGTCCTGCGGGTCGACGAGGAAAGCGGTGATCCCGCGGGCATCGCCGGGTTCTCCGCTGGTGCGGGCGAACACGATGTCGCGGTGCGCGGCATGGATACCGGTGTTCCACGTCTTCTCACCGTTGATGATCCAGTCGTCGCCGTCGCGGACGGCGGTCGTCTCCATGTAGGTGGCGTCGGAGCCGTGGTCGGGTTCGGTGATGCCGAAGGCGAAGAACTTCGTCCCCGCGGCCAGTCCTTCGACCCATTCCTCCTGCTGCGCGGGCGTGCCGTATTCGAGCATGAGGAGCAGACCGATGTTGTTGCCGACGATGGCGTGCTCGTTCTGCAGATCGCAATGCAGCCCGAGCCCCTTCGACGCCAAGTGCTCGCGGATGATCGCCATCGCCAGGTTCGATCCGTCCCGGCCGCCGAACTCGGCCGGAAAAGGGTAGCGGAAATGACCGGCGGCATCGGCCCGCCGCCTTGCCTCACCGAGGAGCGCTTCCCACTCCTTGTTCGGCAGACCGCCTCGCTCCCAGTCTGTTCGGGAGTCCTCACGCCGGTGGTCGAAGAACCGGATGTTGTCGTCGGCCTGCTCGAGGGGGACGATCTCGGCTTCGATGAAGGCGTCGAGTTCGGCCAGGTAGTCTTTCAGCGACTCGGGCAGTGCGAAGTCCACGATGAACCCCTCTCGGTTGGGATCGGATGTCCGGCGGTCACGGATGAGGGACCGCGAAGTACTTGGGGTTGGCGACGAGGAGTCGGGCCCGCACGTCGGCGACGACGGCGGCGCGGACCTTCTCGTCGGTCCCGTCGAGTTCACCGGACCACAGCGCGTCACAGAGTGCGCGCTGGTCGGCGATTCCGAGGGCACTCAGGCGTTGCGCACTCGCGGTCGCGTCCTGTGCCGCCCGGAGTGTCTGCCGACGCACGACGTCGACGACGTTCCCCGCCACCCTCGTGTGGAAGCGGACCTGCGGTGACAACTCCGCCTGCACCGCATCGGACCGCAGGAACTCGGCGACCGCTTCGAGCAGTTCGACCGCGCTCGGCGAGCCGTAGACACCGTCGTTCGGGTCGGGCGTCGACGACCCGATCAGCGGATCGGGCACCACCTCGGGTGTCACGAGGCCCAGGTCGAGCAGGGCGTCGAATTCCTGTTCCGCACTTCGACGTCCGATGGCGGCCAGTTCCACCGACCGTTCGACCCCGTCGAGATGTCGCGCGGCCTGCACCGCGCAGATCAGTCCCCACTTCACGGTCGCGTAGAGCTCCCACCAGCGCAGCGCGGCTTCGGTGGGACGCCGGCCCGCCTCTCGCGCATACGCGTCCAGCAGCGCGTCGCGGCTTCCCATCCCGGCCACCGGCGACGACCCTCCGAAGCGCCACGCTTTCGCGCACAGCCAGCCGAGGTCCTCGACCGGGTCGCCGAGGTGGACGAGTTCCCAATCGAGCACCGCCGCAATACCTTCGGCGCCGACGAGGAGATTTCCCAGCCGAAAGTCACCGTGCACGAGGCATTGCCGCGGTGACGGTTGGGGGCGGTTGTCGGTGAGCCACTGGGTCGCCAGCACCAATCCCGCGGGCATGGACTCGAATTCGCGTGGGAACAGTTCCCGCAACCCGTCGATGGGATCGGCGAGTTCGGCGAGACTGGGCGTCTGGGCCACGTCGATCCGGTGGATCCGGGCGAGGATCTCGCCGCACTGATCCACGAAGCAGGCACGCGCACCGGCGTGAGCGTCGTCCCGCAGTATCCGACGGGGGATGGACTCTCCCTCGATGAAATTCATTGCCAGATAGGGAAACCCCAGGACATTGCCGTCTTCGTCGAAACCCGCGTCGAGGATCTCCGGCACCGGGACGCCGGCATCGGCTGCAGCGCGCAGGACCTGCGCCTCGGCCTGCAGTCCGCCGTCGTCGGTCGCTGCCGGGACGGCGCGGATGATGATCGGCTCGGACCGTCCGGAACTCTCGACGAGGGTGGCGGCGTATGTGGCGCGACTTGCGCCCGCGGGCAGCAGTCTCGCGGACTCGACCGAGATCGGGGTACCGCGCTTGCCGGCGAGTCGGGATGCGATCTTCGCGGCGACACCGCCTGCTTCCGGTACTGCCACGCCGATCCGTCCCTTCTTCGCCGTCGCCTGGGCGGGTGTAACCGCCACCACAGCGAAGCTAGCACGAGATCTGAATCCGGCCTCAGAAAATCGGTGCCGAAGTCTCAGTGGTCGGGCGTCTGGAACTCCGGCTGGTCGATGATCCGTACCCACGATCCGTCGGATCGCCGCGCCACCACCTGTGCGCGAGCACCGGCGCCGTCACGCGGCGGCGTCGAGGTGAGTGCGAGATCGTCCCGGAACATCAAGGTCGGCAACGGTGGCTCCGGCACGAACGTGGGCCGGTGCGCGAGAACCGAAGCCCAGAGGTCGCGGATAGCGGCCCGTCCGCGCGTGACCTCCCCGGGCGGATAAGCCATCACTGCATCGTCGTCGTAGAGCGAGGCCACGGCGTCCGCGTCCCCCGCATTGGAGTACTCGACGAACAGCCTGGTCAGATCCTCGGGCGTGCGTGCGATTTCGTAGTCGGTCATGACAGCTCCTCTCGGTGTTCCCCCAGCGTCTCCCCAGCGCCCGAATAAGTCCAAGTGATGCTGCAGATGCCGACTATCATTGACAGTTATGGAACTCCGGCAGCTCGAGTACTTCGCGGCCATCGCCGCGGAAGGCAGTTTCACCGCGGCTGCGGCGCGCGTGCACACCACCCAGCCGAACATCAGCGCGCAGATCCGCACCCTCGAACGGGAACTCGGTTCGGCCCTCTTCGACCGGTCCGCTCGTACGGTCCGCCTGACCGACGCCGGGCGGGCAGCACTCCCTGCAGCGCGGCGCGCGCTCGCCGCTGCCGACGACGTCGCCCGAACCGTCAGCGAGGTCGCCGGACTGGTCCGCGGGAGCCTGGCGGTCGGGATGGTCGAGGGGTGCACGATCGCCCCCCCTGTTCGCAGCCCTGGGCACCTTCCGGACGACTCACCCGCAGATCGAGCTGACCCTCCGCGAGTCGCCGTCGACCGAGTTGATCGCATCGATAGAGGACGGTCGCCTCGACGTCGCACTGGCCGGATACGGCGGCGAACTCCCGCCGGGAGTCGCCTCCATGACCATCATCGCCGAGCGCGTCGTTGCCGTGATGCCCGCGGACGGCCGTCTCCCAGGCCGAACCGTCGACCTCGCCGCCCTTCGCGACCGGTCACTCATCTGCCTGCCCACCGGAGCAGGAATCCGAAGCGTGTTCGACGAAGCGGCGTCGGACGGCGGCCCGATCCGGCCCGCAATCGAGGCATCCTCCCCGGACGCGATCATCGAATTGGTCACCAGCGGAATGGGAATCGGGATTCTGAGCGAATCGATCGCCGCAACCGACGAGCGCGTTGTCGGGGTCCCGATCCGAGACGTGGACGGCACGGCTCATCTCGGGTTGGTCTGGAAGACAAATCCGTCGGCCGCCGCGGCACGTTTCGTCGACGTCGCCCGAGGCGCGTTCGGGAGGGACTGATCCGCGAGGCCGTGGGCCCTACTTCCGCCCGAGCGACGTTCGTAACGCAAGCGACTGGAGTTCCTCACTGCCACGACGATCTACGCACAGTCAATGGAAATCGACGCACGGTCGACGAAATCTACTGCACAGTCGACGTTTGTGACTCTTTCTCAGCCCGCGCTACAACGGTTGTGCCCGACGCACCTGGTCGGCGGCGCGGGTGGCGTCGAGTTCGACATCGCTGACGAGTACCGCTGAACCGACACTCAGGGTTCCTGACGTGAGCGGCTGCGCCCGCAATCCACCCCGGCCGATCAGGGCATTGCGCACGCCGTCGCCGGCGACGGTGTCCATCCACGAACACGGATGCGCAGGACGCCCCCCGCGGAATCGAATCGGGCCCGCCCCCGAGTCCAGCTCGAACTCCCGGCCACGCAGCGGATCGAGTTCGACCCCGCGCACCACGACGTTGCGCCGCGCCAGAACCGGGTCGGCGTCCCCGGCGGCAGCGGACCACGCTTCGAGCGCGAGAAACGTCACCGCAGCCTCGGTATGGGCGCGGACCCCGAAGAAGCGGTCTCCGCGAATCCCCTTGTCGGCGACGACCTCCACGAACTCTGGTGTGCGGGTCTCGACCTCGCCGGCCGGGCCGTCCTTGGGCCGGCCGAAGTAGGCATGCTTCGACGAGACGACGAACATCACTATCTCGCAGGAGTACTCGTAGGTCACCGCACCTCCCGTCGGATCACGAGGCCGGGGGTGAGGGACGAGCATCGGCGGCCGTCGCATCGTCCGGCGTCTTCACCACCACGCTCACGGGATCGGTGGGCTTCCCGGCGATGAGGTCGCCGATACTCAGTCCCCAACGGCCCCAGCGGTCGTCGAAGCGCTTCGCGCGGGCCCGGGCCTTGTCCGTCTTGGCCGGTGAGTATCGACGGCGGGCCCAGGCCGAATGTGGCCGGGCGAGCCGGATCGCACCGGCCCAGGCGAACACCGGGATGAAGACACCGACGATGGCCGTGGAGAACTTGCCCTTCAACACGCACAGGAACGCGCACGCGACGTTGATCGGGACAGTGGCCACCAGAGCGACGGGACCGAGCTCCACATCCGCGTCGTCGAGGGGGTTGAATCCGAGTACCGCCATCCCCAGCGCGGCGACCGTCAAGGCGACCACCTGAACCGAGAGTTGGCCCTCCGGTGACCAATACACGTCCTGCAGACGGAGGATCAGCGCGAACTCGTCGAGGACCAGAGAGGCGCCGACGCCGATCAGCACCGCACTGATCTCCGCGCCCGGTGACGCCCCGTTGACACCCACCGAGACGAAGGCGCCGACGATCGTCAGGATCAGGCCCGGCACCATGTGGTGCACGTGGACACCGTCCGACACGTTGTTGCGGAAGGGGCCTTTGCCCGCCCGGATGAGTCGCGTGATCACCCGCGTGACGATGAACGTGACGACGAACGACGCGAACAGCAGGAACAGCGGAAGTCGTTGGTGCGTGAGCTCGTCCAGGAAGTTCACCGGGCCACCGCTGCCGTCAGCCGGGGACGATGCCGGTGCGGCGCTGCTCGATGATCAGGCAGCGGTCCTCTACGTACAGGAGGCCGGCCTCCTCGGCGATCGCCCGCGCCTCCGCCGAACGGATTCCGAGTTGCAGCCACAGGGCGGTCGCACCCGACGCGACGGCCGCCCGTGCGACATCGGCGCACTCGGGACCCGGGCGGAAGACGTCGACGAGGCCGACCTGTTCGGGGACGTCGGCAAGAGTTCGGTACACCTTCTCGCCGACGATCTCGTCGGCCGCAGGGTTCACCGGGATGATCCGCCAGCCCCGGCTCTTCATGTAGGCCGGGACCTCGTTGGCGGCTTTCGACGGATTCGCGCTGGCGCCGACCACGGTGATCGCGTCGTAGGTGGACAGGATCTGCTCGACGACATCGTCGGTGTTGATGCTCGGTGTGGTCATCCCACGAGTGTAGGTGGGTTCGGAGTTCTCATCGGAGAACTCCGTGCACGACCAGTGCACTGAGCTGATCGGCCCACGCGGTGTCGAATTCGCGGTCGTCGAGCAACAGTGCGTGCAACATCGCCGCCCCGCCGACGGCCTCGATGAGCCGGTCCGGGTCCACATCCGGGTGCACCTCGCCGCGCCCCACCGCGACCACCAGCCGGTCACGCAACGCGCCGAACACGTCCGCGAAGCCGGCGTGCACGCGCGCCGCGAGCTCGGGTTCGGCAGCCATGTCCGAGATGAGCCCGGGCAGTGCGGCGCGGGTCACCGGGCTGGCGAACAGATCGCGCGCCGCCGCCACCATGATCCGGAGATCGGCCTCGACCGCACCCCTGGACGGCGGTAGCCGCGCCATCCGGGAGAACGCCACATCGTGCACCAGCTCCGCCTTGCCCGACCAGCGGCGGTAGAGCGCGGTCTTCGTCGTCCCCGCGCGATCAGCGATCGCGGCCATCGTCAGCTTCCGGTATCCGACGTCGACGAGTAGCTCCGCCGCGGCGTCGAGCACCGCCGAGTCGATACGGAGGTCACGCGGACGCCCCGAGGCAGCTCCTGTCGTCTCAGCGCTCATCGCCCACCTTCCCGTCGGAGATTTCCCGAAGTCGCTGCGAACCGCGCGACCGTTCTGATGTCATAACGCTACTCACCGTAGCGAATCTGTCGTTAATGATCTCTGGGGGTGCCCATGGCCACCGAACCCGCCGTCGAGCAGGTCGACCACCTGCAACGCTCCAGCCGGGACAACACCTCGGTCCCGGACACGCTCGCACGCTGGCTGGCCGAGCAGGACGACACTCCCGACGCCGCGCCCGAGGTCACGGTGGCCGCCGGCGTCGACAGCAACGGCATGTCGTCGGAGACCATCCCCGTGTCGGTGTCCTGGCCCGGGGAGCCCACCCGGCACTGGGTGATGCGGATGGCCCCGTCGAGCGCCGACGTCCCCGTCTTCCGCTCCTACCGGATGGATCACCAGTACGAGACGATGCGGTTGATCGCACGGTTCAGCGACGTCCCGGTCCCCGCGGTCCACCACCTCGAGCCCAGCGGCTCACTGCTGGGTGCGCCGTTCTTCCTGATGGACCGATGTGAGGGCGAGGTCCCGCCCGACGTGATGCCGTACACGTTCGGCGACAACTGGTTCGGGAACGCCGCCGAGTCCGACCGCCGCCGCGCCCAGGAGTCGGTCGTCGGGGTGATCGCCGACCTCCACTCCATCCCCGACGCGGCGCGGCACTTCGGCTTCCTCGCCGACGACCTCCCCGCCGGCGACACCCTCCTCGCCCGTCTGCTCGCCTGGCTTCGGGATTGGTACGACTTCTCGGTGGACGGAATCGGTCGGTCGCCTCTGGTCGAACGGGCACTCGCCTGGCTGGCCGACAACTTCCCCGACGATGTCTCGAGGACCGAACCTGTTCTGTCCTGGGGTGATTCACGTATCGGGAACGTGATGTTCGTCGATTTCACCCCCACGGCGGTCCTCGACTGGGAGATGGCGCGTACCGGTCCGCGCGAACTCGACATCGCCTGGGTGGTGTTCGCGCATCGCGTCTTTCAGGAACTGGCGACGATGGCGGGCCTCCCGGGTCTGCCGGACCTGCTGCGTGAGAACGACGTCCGCGACACCTACCGGCAGCGGACCGGCGTCGAACTGGGCGACCTGCGCTGGTTCTACGTGCACGCCGCGGTGCAGTGGTGCTGCGTCTTCATGCGCACCGGCGCCCGCCGCGTGCACTTCGGCGAACTCGAACGCCCCGACGACGTCGACGGCACCCTGTTCTACCACCGACCATTGCTCGAACGACTCCTCGAGGAGGACTGACCGCATGAGCCGATCCGGCCTGGGACCGATGGACGAATATCCCATTCATCAACTACCGCAGCCGATCGCGTGGCCGGGCAACAGCGACCGGAACTTCTACGACCGCGCCTATCTGAACGCGCACGACCGCAGCGGCACCATCTTCCTCATCACCGGCATCGGGTACTACCCCAACCTCGGCGTCAAGGACGCCTTCGTCCTGATCCGGCGGCGGAGGCCCGACGGCACCGACACCCAGACCGCTGTGCACTTCGGTGACGCCATCGACGACAACCGGCTCGAACAGCGCGTCGGCAACTATCGATTGGCCGTCGACGATCCGCTGCGCACCCTCCACCTGACGGTCGCCGAGACCGAGGGCATCGCCCTGGATCTGCACTGGGAGGGCCTGTTCGACGCCCTGCTCGAGCAGCCGCACGTGATGCGGCAGGGCTCGAAGGTCACCCTCGACGCGCAACGGTTCGCGCAGGTCGGCAGCTGGCGCGGATCGATCACCGTCGACGGTGAACACATCGACGTGGACCCGTCGACCTGGGTCGGGACCCGCGACCGCTCGTGGGGAATCCGGCCGGTCGGTGAGCCCGAACCGGCCGGACGGCCGTCGGACCCGCCGTTCGAAGGCATGTGGTGGCTGTACGTCCCGATGGCCTTCGACGACTTCCAGCTCGTCGTCATCATCCAGGAAGACCCCGACGGTTACCGCACGCTCAACGACTGTTCGCGCGTCTGGAAGGACGGGCGCGTGGAGCAACTCGGGTGGCCCCGGGTCTCGGTCGACTACGCACCCGGCACCCGGGTCCCCACCGGCGCCACGATCTCCACAACCGGCGCGGGCGGCTCAGAAGTGACGCTGACGGTCCACTCGCTGCTCCCCGTCCCGATCCACGTGGGCGGCGGATACGGCGGCGACCCCGACTGGGCCCACGGCGTCTGGCGTGGAGCGGACTTCACCGAACGCCACACCTACGACATGACCAGCGCCGAGATCGTCGGGCGCATGGCGTTCGGGGTGATCGACCACGTCGGACGCGCCGAATGCCGTGAGGCCGACGGCACCACCCGCACCGGATGGGGACTCTTCGAACACGGGGCACTGGGCCGGCACGACCCGTCGGGATTCGCCGACTGGCTCAGCGTCGCGCCGGGACCCTGAATTAGGGTATCCTAACTCGCATGGCGATGAACCTGCTGCACCGTTGGGGCTGTCGTTCTCGTCCATGGGCCCTCGTCAGCCGACGCTTTCTCCTGCCCTTCGCACTCGACGACGCGCTCCTCGGGGACTCGGTGCTCGAAATGGGTCCCGGTTTCGGCGCCAACACCTCGTATCTCGGTTCACACGCGAAGACGGTGACCGCGGTGGAGATCGATCATGCGTTGGTCGAGCATCTGCGCCGGCGCTATGCCGCCCACGAGCGAGTCCTGATCGTCGAGGGTGACGCCACGGGTACCGACCTGGATGCCGGCGACTACTCGTCGGTCGTCTCCATGGCCATGCTCCACCATGTTCCGACGGCGGACTTGCAGGACGCCTTGTTCGTCGAGGCCCGCCGCCTCCTAGCTCCGGGCGGGGTGTTCGTGGGCGGAGACGGAAGCCCGACAACGCCGTTCGCCCTGATGCACATCAACGACACCTACAACCCCATTCCGCCGGCGTCCCTTCACGATCGACTGGTGCACGCCGGCTTCGTCGACGTGCGGGTCGACACGTCACCCGTTGCGTTCAGGTTCCGCGCACGAACGCCACGCTGAAGTCCGCACACCGAGAACGCAGACCTCCCGGCAACTACCGGCTTTGATCGGTGGTGGCGCGAAGTCGATATCCCATGCCACGAACCGTCTCCAGTCGATGCGAGCCGATCTTGTTCCGGAGCGCCCGCACATAGACGTCGACGACGTTCGAGGCCGGGTCGAAGTCGTAACCCCAGACGTGGCCGAGGATCTGCTCGCGGGACAGCACCTGATCGGGGTGCCGGAGAAACACCTCCAGCAGTGCGAATTCGCGCGCGGTGAGATCGATCGTGTCCGTGCCCACCCGCGCCCGCCGCGACTTCAGATCCAACCGCAGATCACCGGCGGCCAACAGGTTCTCCGACGCGACGGCCGAGTCGTCGACGAGCCGGAGCCGGATGCGGGCGAGCAGTTCGGCGAACTGGAAGGGCTTGGTCATGTAGTCGTTGGCCCCGCCTTCGAGCCCACTCACCGTGTCGCTCACGCTGTCTCGGGCGGTGAGCACGACCACCGGCGTCGTGATCCCCTCGCCTCGCATGCAGTACAGCACGTCGAACCCGTCCATCGACGGCAGACCGATGTCGAGGACGACCATGTCGAAACCGCCGCCGCGCACGGCTTCGAGCGCCGACAGTCCGTCGGACACGTGCTCGGTGCTGTACCCCGCCGCACGCAAGCCGTTGCCGATGAACGAGGCGATCCTCGCGTCGTCCTCGGCGATCAGAACACGGCTCATCGCCGTTCTCCTTCTCCTGGCGCCGACTGCGCGGCGCCGGCGTACGAGTTGTCGGGGGCCGGGACGTCGATGCCGAACGTCGCACCGTGACCCGGGATGCTTCGCACCCAGGCAACGCCATGATGGGCGTCGGCGATGGCACGCACGATCGCCAGACCCAGGCCGGCGCCGGCCGAGTGCTCCGGTGCCGACGCGCTCCGGCCGCGCTGGAAACGTTCGAAGATCCGCGCCGCGTCCTCCTGCTCGATGCCCGGACCGTCATCGGTGATCCAGATCGACAGGTGGCGTTGCGTGCCCGCACCGGCGAACCGTGACCCCAGCTGGATCACGGAGCCGTCGTGCGTGTGGCGGACCGCGTTCGACGCGTACTGCAGCATCGCCTGGGTGATCCGCTCGTGATCGACGGTGCACGTCCCCTCGGCAACCTCCATGAGCAACCACTGCCGATCACCGAGCGGCTGCACCTTCGACTCGATGTCGAGCATCAGCTGAGCCGCATCAGCCGTCCTGGCCACCACGAAGTCGGGTTGCTCGGATTTCGCCAACAGCAGCAGGTCCCCGACGATGCGCCCCATGCGACCCAGCTCGCTGTCGACGAGGTCGAGCGTCTTGCGTCGTTCCTCCGGATCATCGGGCAACAGCTCGAGATGACCGCGCACGACCGTGATGGGTGTGCGCAGTTCGTGGCCGGCGTCGTCGACGAACTGACGCTGCGTCGTGTAGGCGTCCTCGATGCGGTCGAGCATCGCGTTGAACGTCTGCGCCAGCGCGGCCACGTCATCACGTCCGATGACCGGCACGCGTGCGGTGAGGTCGTTCTCACTGATCTCCGCGGCGACCACCCGCACGCTGCGCACCGGCGCCAGAATCCGGCCGGCGACCAGGTAGGCGACACCCGTGGTGACAATCATGCCGGCCAGGCCGACGATCGCGAGGACCCGCATCGTGCGGTCCACCAACTCCCTCCCGGGATCGGTGTAGATGCCGACGATGAACGTCCCCGGCTGCGCCGCCGCCGGGTCGGCCGGGGACGCACCGACCGGCTCCAGATCGACCTTCCCCCAGCGGATCTCACCGTGGTCGGTCATCAGCACACCGGCCGGACCGGTCTGAGCTCGCAGCTCGTCGAGCACCCGGGGTCCCTCGCCCGCAGCGGGCCATGCATTACCCGGCAGTTCCAGGATCTCGGTGTCACCGACGACACCGGCCATGACCTCGCCCTGCCCGGCAGACTGCCGGGACAGGAACACCTCCAGCAGCCGTGACACCGAGGTGAACGGTTCGGTGGTCGTCGGGTCGACCCCCTCGGCCGCGAACGTCCGGAACTCGCTGGCCTCCTGCGCGACGTCATGATTGGCCCGGCTGTCGACGTCGCGGAGCAGCAGGTTGCGGGTCACCACGAACACCACCGCCAGCAACAGGAACGTGGTGAGCATGATCCAGGCCGTGATACGCCAGCGCGCCGAGAGCGCGGGGCGCTGTCGCACACCCACGCTCTCGGCTGGCCTCGGCCCGCTCGCTCCGCTCCCGGCGCCGGCTGGCCTCGGCCCGCTCGCTCCGCTCCCGGCGCCGGCTGGCCTCGGCCCGCTCGCTCCGCTCCCGGCGCCGGCTGGCCTCGGCCCGCTCGCTCCGCTCCCGGCGCCGGCTGGCCTCGGCCCGCTCGCTCCGCTCCCGGCGCCGGCTGGCCTCGGCCCGCTCGCTCCGCTCCCGGCGCCGGCTGGCCTCGGCCCGCTCGCTCCGCTCCCGGCGCCGGCTGGCCTCGGCCCGCTCGCTCCGCTCCCGGCGCCGGCTGGCCTCGGCCCGCTCGCTCCGCTCCCGGCGCCGGCTGGCCTCGGCCCGCTCGCTCCGCTCCCGGCGCCGGCTGGCCTCGGCCCGCTCGCTCCGCTCCCGGCGCCGGCTGGCCTCGGCCCGCTCGCTCCGCTCCCGGCGCCGGCTGGCCTCGGCCCGCTCGCTCCGCTCCCGGCGCCGGCTGGCCTCGGCCCGCTCGCTCCGCTCCCGGCGCCGGCTGGCCTCGGCCCGCTCGCTCCGCTCCCGGCGCCGGCTGGCCTCGGCCCGCTCGCTCCGCTCCCGGCGCCGGCTGTTCTCGGCCCGTCGGCGTCGTCAGTCGTCCTGGTCGTCATCGATGCCATCGTCCCAGTCGTCGCCCTGGTCGTCGCCCTGGTCATCCCGGTTGTCGTCCTGATCGTCCCAGCCGCCGCGATCGTCGTCGCAGTCGTCGTCGCGGTCGACCGCCCGGACGTCGCACCAGTCATCGTCGTCGGAGTTCAGATTCGGCGGGACTGCCCGCTGGACCGGCGCACCGGCCGGGATCTGCGGAACCGGCGCCGGGGCCGGCGGGGTCTGGGCCTTGGGCGCCGCGGTCTGGGCCGTCTGCGACGCGACATCGACCGGCACCGCGTCGGACGCCAGGTCGGGCTCGGGCGAACGGATGAGGAAGAAGCTGGCGGTCACGACAGCGATCGCAAGTGCACCGAGAGCGAGGGTGGCGAGTACTCGTGAGATCTTCATGCCGACGACTCTGTCGGACTCCGGTGAGCCGCCCATGAGTCGTAGATGAAGGTTTTTTCATCTACGGGTCGCGGCGGTCCAGTCCGTTCAGGAACTCGTCGATCCGCGGCCAGGTGTACTCGACCGCGGCGGACCCGGCGATCAGCCCGAGATGACTGGTCTCGACGGTGGTGAAGTCCACGTGCGGCGACCCCGCCAGAAGTTCGACCCCGTGATGGGCCGCCGCCCAGCTGACGATCGCGTCCCGGTGACTGCCGAACAGCGCGACCGGTACCGCGACCTCGGCGAGATCGACGACGCGGCCGTCGAAGTCGAGCACGCCCTCGGCCAGCTCGCCGCGCATGATGAAGTTCTCCCACATCTGCTCGGACACCTTGCCCGGGTAGCCGGGCATCGTCTCCTGGAACCGGTCGATGGCCTTCATCCGCGCGAGGGCGTCGGGGTCGTCGGCGTTGCGCAGGATGTACCCGGGCTTCTTCAGTTCGCGCTGCCACGCCGTGCCTCGGTAGGCGAGGCGCACCAGCGGCGCGGGAATCCCGCCGAGTGCGCGCAGGACCAGCTTCACCGGTGTCGCGCCGACGGGCCGCATCACGTTCTTCACCAGCGAATAGGGCGGGACCTTGGCGTAATCGAGCGGAGTCCCGACCGCGACCACCGAGGCCAGCGGCAGATCCGGGTTCGCGGCCGCGGTCAGCAGGGCGATGGTCCCGCCGATGCTCCAGGCCAGCACGTCGACGTCGGCGGTACCCGACTTCGAGCCGGACTCACGCCGGTCGTCGGTGCCGTAGAAGTCCGCGACCGTCGCGGCGACGGCCCCGGGGACGATGTCGTCGAAGAAGTCGGCGAACCCCAGGTGACGGTCGGCGCGGGTCATGTCGCCGAAGTCGAGCACGTAGGGGACCCGGCCGGTCGACAGCAGGAACTGCACCACGGACAGTCCCTCGGCGAGGTCGTAGCACGCCGTCGACACCGCGAGCGGCGGGATCAGCAGCACCGGCCGGCGTCCGGTGCCGACGGCCGCGACCACCTCGTCGTCGCTGCCGTACCGCCGCAGTGTGCGATGCGGTCCGTCGGCGATGAGCGTGTGCGGGGTCTCGTGCGACTCACCGATCTGTCCGCCGCGCGCCAGATGAACCAGCGTCGCGACGCCGTCGAAGCCTCCCACCACTACCTCCCAGTCGTCACCCGGGGACATTCAACACACCCCGGTCGGGCCGGGTCCGGGCGGGGTACGACCGTTTGGTGCGGCACACCTGCGGGTATCGCACCTGACGAGGCACCGCTGCCCTAGGCGGTGCGCATAGGAGGTACACGAGCATGGCCGAAGAACTCAACGGCACCACGATCGCCTTCCTGGTCGCCTCGGAGGGCGCCGAGCAGGTCGAACTCACCGAGCCCTGGAAATCGGTCGAGGCGTGCGGCGGAAAGCCCGTCCTGGTGTCCACCGACTCGGGGACCGTCCAGGCGTTCAACCACCTCGACAAGGCCGACACCTTTCCGGTCGACCTCACCCTCGAGGACGCTCGGGTGATGGATTTCGACGCGCTGGTCCTGCCCGGCGGTGTCGCGAACCCCGACTTCCTGCGTACTTCGGAACCCGCCGTGCGATTCGTGCGCAGCTTCTTCGACGCGGGCAAGCCGGTCGCGGCCATCTGCCATGCGCCCTGGACCCTCATCGAGGCCGACGTGGTCCGCGGGCGGACGCTCACGTCCTTCCCGAGCGTGCGGACCGACGTGATCAATGCCGGCGGCACCTGGGTCGACGAGGAGGTCGTGACGTGTCGAGACGGTGACAACGTTCTGATCACCAGTCGCAAACCCGACGACCTGGCAGCGTTCAACGCCGCGATCGTCGCCGAAGTCGCCCACAGCAACGTGGCGAGCTGACTTCCCGCGCGGAGGAGCCTCAGACCACGGACACCGGCGCCGACTCCCGGCCGGTCAGGGTGAGCAGCACCTGCTCCCCCTGGCCGGTGAGTGCTGCCGTCGCCACTGCGGTCGACAGGGCCGAGGCGAGCACCGACGCCGGTAGCGGGATATCCGCTCCGATCGCGCGGGAGATGTCGAGGCCGTGCACCGCGAGTTCGAAGGTCCGGGTCGGTAGATAGTCCGACAGCATGATCCCGCCGAACGGTGTCGTCAGCGGACGATCATCCGCTCCCGCAAGGACTTCGACGGCCTGCGCCCGACGTTCCCGCACCCTGGTTCGCGGATCGCCTCCCAGTGCCAGGCCGGCGTCGACTCCGCGCCGGCGGACCTCGGCGGGGTCGCCGTAGCCGCGGATGGAAGCGAAATACTCTGCGGTGGAATGCAACTCGACATCCGAGCTCGGCTCGGCAAGGTAGCTGACGACGGTGGTCAGCGATCGACTCGCGTGCCCCACCAGCGATCGCAGCGACCACTCGCCGAGTCCGGGACCGTCCCACATGTCGTCGCCGATCAGGTCGACCACTTGCGTCAGATGCTCGGCGCCGGCCGTGAAGTCGTCGATCGCGCGCGGCAGTGCCCCCTCGCTCATCCCTCAGTCCTTCGTGCCGGTGGTCGTCGGCGACTCTGCTGCGCTCGCGATCGCGATCTTGCGGACCCGGTCGTACAGGAAGGCGATCGTCGCGGCGAAGACGATGACGCCGAGGATCTGTGCCCATCGCTCGAACCCGTCTCCGACGATCGCCAGTGCCGAGTCGTCGCCGGTCGCCGCGACGATCCCGGCGAAGACCACGCCGAAGAGCGCCTCGCCGACGATCAGACCGGTGGCCAGCAGAACGCCCATTCGCTTCTTGTGTTCGACTGCGCCACCGCTGCGTTCGGCCCACCGGTTGTAGAAGTGGCCGATGAACGCACCGATCGGGATGACCAGGACCACCGACATCGGCAGGTACATGCCCATGCCG
Source organism: Gordonia sp. HS-NH1 (assembly GCF_001418765.1). Lineage (NCBI taxonomy): Bacteria > Bacillati > Actinomycetota > Actinomycetes > Mycobacteriales > Gordoniaceae > Gordonia > Gordonia sp. HS-NH1. The sequence goes on along the minus strand of NZ_LIYC01000017.1, from coordinate 36,861 downwards.
ACGGCCAGCGGCGGCAAGCGGAATCGCCCTGCGCGGCCGAGAAATTCGTCGATCACGATCACCACGGCGCCGATCAGCGCCCCGATACCGATGAGTCCCCAGTTCAGGTCCGCCCCCAGCACGCCCTGCGCGAGGGTCGTCAGCAGGCCGGCCTGCGGTGCCGCGAGCGCGTCCTCGGTCGCTCCCGGCGCACCGACGAACCCGAAGGCCTCGTACATCAGCTGCAGGATCGGCGGGATCACGGCGGACCCGAACAGCACACCGATGATCAGGGCCACCTGCTGTTTCCACGGGGTCGCCCCGACGAGCTGACCGGTCTTGAGGTCCTGCAGGTTGTCGTTGGAGATGGTCGCGACACCGAAGACGACCGCGGCGGTGAACAGCGTGTAGGCGATGAGCGCGTCGGTCTGCGAGGCGTCCGCGGGCCCGAAGGTCAGCTTGACGAGCAGCGCGGCGATGAGGACCACCAGGATGCCGACACCGGAGATCGGGCTGTTCGACGACCCGATGAGGCCCGCCATGTAACCGCACACCGAGGCGACGGCAAGTCCGATGACGAACACGAACACGATGCTGACCGCGATGATCCCGGTCGCATTGCCCTCCAGGACGGTGTCGTGGACGAAGTCCCACAGCAGGAACCCGATCGGGACGAGCAGCACGAGGATGCTGCCGCCGACGATGTTGATCGGCATGTCCCGCTCGGTGATGTCCACCGTCACCCCCTCACGGCGCGATCGGGAGGAGACCATGGCCGCCCTGATCCCACGCACGATCGGACCGATGACCTTGATCAGGGTCCAGATGGCCGCGATGGCGATCGCCCCGGCACCGATGAGCCGCACGTCATTGGCGAAGATCTCGCCGACCGCATCGCCGAGATCCTCTCCCGCCGTGCGCCCCTGGGTCTCGATTGGCAGCAGCACGACGTAGGAGATCACCACCCCGACGAGCATGGCGATGCCCACGGTCACCCCGACGAGGTGGCCGATGCCGATCAGCGACATCGACAGACCGGCACTGAACAGCGTTCCGCCCGTGCCGATCTTGATCGTCGTCGAGATCGAGTCGGAGAGCAGCTTCAGTTTGGTGAGCAACGCGAAGGCGGCCGACGCGACCGAGCCGAGAACGATCGTGCGCAGGCCCGCCTTGTTCTCGGTGGCACCGCCCGCGGAGTCGCCGACCTTCAGGACCTCGGCCGCCGCAACACCTTCGGGATAGGGCAGGTCGGATCCGGTGACCAGCGCGCGACGCAGCGGGATGGAGTACATGACGCCCAGGATTCCGCCGATCGCGCAGACCGCCATCGTGATCCAGTACGGGAAGCCCGTCCACCACCCGATGATGACCAGACCGGGGATGACGAAGATGATCGCCGACAGCGTCCCCGCCGCGGACGCGATGGTCTGGACGATGTTGTTCTCCACCACCGAGTGGTTCGCGAAGTACCGGAGGATGCTCATCGAGATGACGGCCGCCGGGATCGCGGTGGCGAAGGTGAGGCCGACCTTGAGTCCGAGATAGACGTTGGCTGCGGTGAAGACCAGCGTGATGATCCCGCCGAGGACGGCTCCTCGAAGCGTCAGTTCCCTCAGGTTCGCCGTGGCCGGAGGCGCAGTGGCCATCGTGTCCCTCCCAACAGTCGGGTCCTGCGACCGATGGTCGTTCGGACGGTGGATCATCATCCGGGCGTTCGTCGATTCACCTTAGGTCCGGGTGTCCACTCGCGCAGGGGCTTCCCATGTAGGCGGAGGTCGGTTCGCGCGTCGAGCCGAGGCACGATCCGGCCGGCCTGTCCGCAATGCCTGTTTCCCGCGCTCGACCGGACGGCCGGGCCTCCCGCCGTTTCATCGTGCTCCGGTAGGGCATCATCTAGTCATGGGCGAAGGCAAGACCGAGCAGTCTGCCCGCACTCGTGCGCTGCTGATCGGCTCGGCCGAGAAGCTGATCGCCCTCAACGGCGTGGCAGCCGTCTCGAACCGCCAGATCAGCAAGGCGGCCGGTCAGGGCAACAACTATGCCGTCGGCCACCACTTCGGTTCCAAGGACGATCTTCTCCGCGCCACGCTCACCTCGCACAACGTCCCGATCGAACGCCACCGCCGCAAGTGTCTGGCGGAGGTCGGACCCGACCCGGGGGTCCGCGACTGGCTCGGCTGCCTCGTCGGGCCGGAGGTCGAGTATCTGGCGCAACTCGGTGCACCCAGTTACTTCGCGCGGTTCTTCGCCCAGGTGTCGAGTGACCCGTCCGCGACAGTCCTGCTCTACGAGGAGACGGCGAGATCGGAAGCCCTCTTGACGATTCTCGACCGCTTCTACGGCAGCTTGCCGACCTTCCCCGACGACGTGCTCGCGGTACGCAACAACCTGACGCGCCACATGATCGTCAACGCGCTGGCCGACATCGAGCGGGCAGCTGAGATACCGGCGCCGGGAGCGGAGCGAGCGGGCCGAACAGACCCGGCGGCGGGAGCGGAGCGAGCGGGCCGAACAGACCCGGCGGCGGGAGCGGCACCCCAGACCTGGCAACATCAGCGCGATCTCGTCGTCGACGCGCTCACCGGCATGTGGCTCGCGCCGGTCACCCCACCGTGATCGACGGGTTCGTCCGCCCTCCCGTCGTCACGGCTCAGATCACCGTGCCGACGTCCTCGGCGACGATCCGGTCGAGTGCACGCTCGGCCACCGCGGCGATGGTCATCGAGGGATTGCACGCCGCGGTGTTGCCGGGCATCAGTGCGCCGTCGATCACGTAGAGCCCGCGCTGGCCCTCGACCCGTCCCTCGAGGTCGCAGACCGTGCCCATGTTGGCCCCGCCCAGTGCGTGCCAGGTCGACGGGAACACCGCGTTGGTGTCGGTGAGGATGGCGTCCGGCCCGGCGATCCGCCGAACCATTCGGTCGATGTGCTTGGTCTGGATCTCCGAGTCACCCTCGTGCGGCCAGCGGATCAACGCATCCCCGATCGTCGAGTCGTAGGAGATGACACCGCGACCCGAGCTCACTCCGAAGCCGACCATCATCGTCGTGCCGGTGTAGACGGGCAGCGGCGGAAGGGATGCCTGGATGACGGTGAACGCACTTTTCGGGTCACTCCAGTTGGGACTGCCGAAGACGACCGGACCGCCCTGCACCGTCCCGAAGTCGATGCTGGGGCTGGTCCAGGTGTAGATCCGGTCGGCGTTGGTGCCCCACCCGTGCCCCAGACCATCCGGCAGGTCCGGCACGGTGCCCGTCGCGCGTGCCTTCACCAGCAACTTGGTGGTGTTCACACTTCCCGCGGACATGATGAGGGTCCGTGTGATCAATTCCTTGTGTTCCACCACTTTTCCGGACTCGTCGGTGCGTTCGACCTCGAGGGACCACCGGCCGTCGGGTCGGCGGGAGACCTGCCGAACCGTGTGCAGGGTGCGGACCTGCACGCGCCCGGTCGCCTCGGCCTGACGGATGTAGGTGACGTCGACGCTGTGCTTGCCACCGTTGTTCACGCCGATGGCGCCGTCGCCGTTGGTGTACGCGGGCTTCATCTCGCCGCGCAGTTCGGCTGCGGCATAACCCCAGTCGATCGGCATCGGGATCTTCTGCAGCGGAAGGCCCTCGGCCCTGACCCTCTTGGCGAACTGTCGCGGTGCCAGATATTGGGGAGAACGGACCACCGAGTCGGGCGCCACCGCGACCTTCAGCATCCGCGCGACCCTCGGGTAATGCACCCGGTTCAGCAGTTGCCAGTCGAGCGCGTCGGGAAAGTGCTCGTTGAACACCGCTTCGCTCGGTTGCAGGGTCATGCCCTGGTAGACAAGCGAACCGCCGCCGAGTCCGGCCGGGCACAGTGCGGTCATGTTGGCGCCGGCGACCGACTCGAACAGTCCCACATAGGGTTCGACGCTCAGCGGCTTGCCGAAGAGATTCGGGGTCGACTCGTGCCACAACATCCGCTTGTCCGGACTGGACGCACGCGGGAACGTCTCCGAGTTCGGACCCGTCGACCACCGTCGGCCCCGCTCGAGCAGCAGGACCGGCACACCGGCCTGCGCGAGGCGAAGCGCCGCGACGCCACCGCCGAAACCCGAGCCGACGATCACCACCCGATGCTCCTCGCCTGTCCGCCGAATTCGCCGCGACGGATCAGCCGACGCCGGACCGGCGCCGGCGACGACGGTTGTCGCCGCTCCCGCCGCGGTCATCGCCGCCGCTCGAAGGAAGGTACGTCTCGTCGGTGACACCCCGGTCATGGTTCTCCTGTCGTCGGTGCGCGAGAAAGCCCTCGCCGCATGGCATTTCGTTGATCTCGAGAGACGGGGAGACCGGTTGCGGGTCGGGGACTCCACGGAGGACGTGCCGGGGCGTGGCCGTCGGGACACAGGATTTGCCATGACCGTCCGCTGTGTCAAGCGCAACTTCGGTGAGCAGCAGTGATCTGGGCCATGGCCGGCGTAACCCTTGACAACCCCATCAGTCATGTGACTGAATCGTCCCCGGGCGTGGATGGAGCGGCGATCGGATGTCGCAGATGATTCGCGGGCATGGTTGCGGCGGAGTACTTCTCGCGTGGACCGGGGTCAGGACCGCTTGCACGGTACCGACGAGCAAGGGAGAGGAACAGGGTATTCGCCGAGCGGGCGGCGAGGACCAGCGTTGTTAGGATGGCGCGACCATTTGTCGCGGCCGGGGAGCTCCATGTCTGATCATCTGCAGGGCAAGACCATCATCATCACCGGCGCCGGAGGCGGTTTCGGCAAGGTCATCGCGGAGATGTGCGCGGCGCAGGGCGCCAACATCGTCGGTGTCGACATCGACGATGCCGGACTCACCGGAGCCGTCGAGGGCATCGTTGCCGCGGGCGGATCGGCTGTCGCACACCTCGCCGATGTCACCGACATGGACCAGATGAAGGGCGCCGCGGCGGTGGCGGTGGATCGCTTCGGCGCGATCGACGTGCTCGTCAACAATGCCGGCGTCATGCCGCTGGCGTTCTTCGCCGACCACGCACGGGCCTGGGAGAAGTGGCACAAGGCCATCGACATCGACATCAAGGGCGTCGTGAACGGCATCTCCGCCGTGTACGACCAGATGATCGCGCAGGGTCGCGGTCAGGTGGTGAACATCGCGTCGATCTACGGCAACGGCGGCTTCGAGGGCTCGGGGGTCTACAGCGCGACCAAGGCGGCGGTGACGATGCTGTCGGACTCGTTGCGCATCGAGGCGAAGGGCAAGATCAAGGTCACGACGGTCAAACCCACCGGCGTCGCCGGCACCAACCTGGCGAGCTGGATCGTCAACGACCGCGCGATCCGCGGAATCGTCGGACAGCGCGCCGCGTCGTATCGCGAGCACATCACCGAGTTGATGCAGGGCACGCTGCCCGCGGAACTCACCGACGTCGACTCGGTGAAGTACTGGCTCATCACCCCCGAGGATCTCGCACGGGCGGTCGTGCACGTCATCGACCAGCCGTGGGGGATCAGCCTGTCGGACGTGACGGTGCGGGCCAGTGGCGAGGACTACCTGTACTGAGTCCGGAACCGGGCGGGACGGTCAGCCTGTCGGGCCGGGTCGCCGGCGCTCGCCCCGGTACTTGCGGTGGTACTCGTCGTAGAGGTCGGAGTTCTTCTCCCGCTCGAGCTTGTTGACCAGATCGGGATCGAGGCCGTGCTGGACCAGCCGGTGACGGCGGTACACCCGGTTCAGCGCGATCGAGAAGAACAGGTAGGCCAGCAGGATCGGCATGGTCATCGTGATCCGGACACCCCAGTCGGCGGGGACGAAGAGCATCGGGATCAGCACGACGATGCAGGGCACCGCCCAGCGGACCACCATCCGGACCGAGGCACCGGGACCGGCCAGATCGTGGGCCACCCAGTCGAGCATCGACTTCGGCAGACGCGCCCAATAGGCGTACTTCACGTACTCCCAGGGGTTCGGCTTGGTGCGCTGTGAGGTGGCCACCTCTCGATCGTGCACCACGTGCGGTCGTCGTCCGACGTCGCCTCCCCCACATCCGCTGGGTAATCTGACCCGCATGGGTTCGGAGATGACCGCGTCGGCCGACGACCCCGCCGGTCCGGATCCCGTCAGTCCGGGTCCCATCAGCCCGGATCCGATCAGCGGTCTCGAGGCCGAACTCGCCGACTTCTGGCGGCGAGGCCGGGTCCGCACCCGCCTGCGCGCCCGCGCCATCGATCCGCGGCTCGACCCGTCGTGCTACCCCCTCATCACCGTGCTGGCCCGGCACAATTCCATGCCGATGTCGGAGCTGGTCACTGCCGTCGGCATGGAGAAGTCGACGGTCACGCGTCAGATCGACGCGATCGTGCGGCTCGGACTGGCCGAGCGGCACCCGGACCCGCGCGACGCGCGCGCCCGCGTGGTCACCCTCACCGACCACGGTCGCGAGCGCATCGACGCGGTACTCGCCTCCGCGGTCACCGACTGGCGCGCGCGACTCGCCCAGTGGGACCCCGACGACATCCGGACGCTCACCCACCTGCTGCACCGTCTCACCGAGGCCACCAACGACCTCGAGGACCGCGAGGGTTCTCGTTGACGCGCGTCACACCGTCGGCGATCCTTGGCCGGTGACCCCGGACGAAGGACCGCTGCCCCTCGAGGGCATCACCGTGGTGGCGCTCGAACAGGCCGTCGCCGCACCGCTGGCCACCCGGCATCTCGCCGACCTCGGCGCCCGGGTCATCAAGGTGGAACGGGTCGGCGACGGCGACTTCGCCAGGCATTACGACGCGGCGGTGCGCGGCGGAGTCGGTTCGCACTTCGTATGGCTCAACCGCGGCAAGGAGTCGGTCGCACTCGACCTCAAGACCGAGGCCGGACGCGACGCCATCCGAACCCTGATCGCTGGCGCAGACGTCTTCGTCCAGAATCTCGCCCCCGGCGCGGCCGGCCGGCTCGGTCTGAGCGCCGACGATCTGCGCGCGGACCATCCCGAACTCGTCGTCGTCGACATGTCCGGGTACGGCGACGCGGGACCGTATCGCGACCGCAAGGCCTACGACATGCTGGTCCAGGCCGAGGCCGGGCTCATCTCGGTGACCGGGACACCGGAGGAGATGGCGAAGACCGGCATCCCGTCCTCGGACATCGCCGCCGGAATGTACGCCCTCACCTCCGTGCTGTCGGCGCTGCTGCGACGGGCCACCACCGGACTCGGCGCCCGGGTCTCGGTGGCGATGTTCGACGCCACGGTCGAATGGATGGGCCACCCGATGTACCTGCGTCTCTACGGCGGCAGGCAGATCGCCCGCGCCGGTCTCGGACACGCGGCGATCGTGCCCTACGACAAGTACCCGACCCAGGACGGCGACATCCTGATCGGCGTGCAGAACGACCGTGGCTGGGACGCATTGACCCGCGTCGCCCTCGACCGCCCGGATCTCGCCGACGACCCCCGCTACCGCACCAACATCGACCGGGTCTCGCGACGAGCCGAGGTGGACGCGGTGATCAGCGCGGAGACCAAACGGTTCACCACCGACGAACTCGACCGACGTCTCGCCGAGGCGGGCATACCCGCCGCCGAGATCCGCGACCTCGAGGGTGTCGTCGACCATCCGCAGCTGAGCGAGCGCGGCCGCTGGCGCGAGGTGGACACCGAGGTCGGCCCGGTACGGGCGCTCCTGCCGCCGCTGACCTTCGACGACGTGGAACTGGCGATGGGCCCTGTCCCGGCACTCGGGCAGCACACCGAGGAGGTCTTGCGGGAATTCGGGATCGACGTCCCGCAGACCCCGTCAGCGTAGGATCGGCGGAACGGACCTGCAGCCCTCGGGTCCCGTTGTTCATGCACGGATACGACGACCTCTCGGAGGCGATATGTCCGACGATTCACTGTTCACCACCCGGGATTCGGGAGCACCGGCGGGGAGCGACGAACACTCCTTGACCGTCGGCGCCGGCGGCCCGATCGTCCTGCACGATCACTATCTGATCGAGCAGATGGCGCAGTTCAACCGCGAGCGGATCCCCGAGCGCCAGCCACATGCCAAGGGCAGCGGCGCCTTCGGCACATTCGAGACCACGCAGGACATTTCGGCATACACGTGTGCCGCCTTGTTCCAGCCGGGCGTGAAAACCGAGATGGTGGCGCGATTCTCGACGGTCGCAGGCGAGCGCGGAAGTCCGGACACCTGGCGTGACCCGCGCGGTTTCGCGCTGAAGTTCTACACGTCCGAAGGTATCTACGACATGGTCGGCAACAACACGCCGGTCTTCTTCGTCAAGGATCCGATGAAGTTCCAGCACTTCATCCGGTCGCAGAAACGCCGGCAGGACAACAACCTTCGCGACCACGACATGCAGTGGGACTTCTGGACGCTCTCACCGGAGTCCGCACATCAGGTCACCTGGCTGATGGGTGACCGGGGAATCCCCAAGACCTGGCGCCACATGAACGGCTACACCTCCCACACCTACCTGTGGGTGAACGCCGAAGGCGTGAAGCACTGGGTGAAGTACCATTTCAAGTCCGATCAGGGCGTCGAGCATCTCACGCAGCACGAAGCCGACCAGATGGCCGCGGCCGACACCGATTTCCACACTCGGGACCTCTTCGAGAACATCGCCGCCGGCAACCATCCGAGCTGGACCCTCAAGGTGCAGCTCATGCCGTTCGACGACGCGGTGAGTTACCGGTTCAACCCGTTCGACCTGACCAAGGTCTGGCCCCACGGCGACTACCCGCTCGTCGAGGTCGGCAAGATGACCCTCCACACGAATCCGGTGGATCACCACACACAGATCGAGCAGGCGGCGTTCGAGCCCAACAACGTCGTGCCGGGTATCGGCTTCAGCCCCGACCGCATGCTGCTGGCGCGCGTGTTCTCCTACGCCGATGCCCACCGCCACCGGATCGGCGGCAACTACAAGCAGATCCCGGTGAACGCGCCGACCAACGAGGTCCACTCGTACTCCAAGGACGGCGCCATGCGGATCCACAACGTCACGGACCCGGTGTACGCCCCGAACTCGAAGGGCGGGCCGTCCGCGCTCTATCCCGGACAGGGCGAGCCGCAGTGGGCGGCCAACGGTGAGATCCTCCGCAGCGCCTACGTCGACCACCCCGAGGACGACGACTGGGGTCAGGCGGGCACGCTGGTCCGCGAGGTCTTCGACGACGAGCAGCGTGAACGCTTCGTGGACAACGTTGTCGGACACCTCCTCAACGGCGTCTCCGAACCGATCCTCCAGCGGGCCTTCGAGTACTGGCATCGCGTCGACCCCGACATCGGCGCGCGCATCAAGTCCGGGGTGACCGAGAAGCAGGACGAATCCGACCCCAAGAAGGACGACCAGGCCAACCCGGCCCGCTCGTCGATGCAGGAGAAGGCGAAGGCCGAGAAGGCCTGATCGTCACATCCTGTCCTCTCCGAACGCCGTGGAACGCGCCCTCTCGCCGAGGGCGCGTTCTGCGTCGGCGGCAGACACACCACTAGGCTCGAATCCGTGAGTGTGCGCGCAGGCATCGTGGTGACCGGAACCGAGGTCCTGACCGGCCGGATCGCCGACCAGAACGGACCCTGGCTGTCCGCGGAACTCCTCGAACTCGGGGTCGACGTCGCCCACATCACGATCTGCGGCGACCGACCCGACGACCTCACCGCTCAGTTGCGCTTTCTCGCCGAGCAACAAGTTGACCTCATCGTCACCAGCGGCGGGCTCGGTCCCACCGCCGACGACCTGACCGTCGCCACCGTCGCCGCGTTCTGCGGTCGCGAACTGCTCCTCGATCCCGGACTCGAGGAACACATCGCCGCGATCATCCAGCGCTGGCGCGGGGTCGGATTCGACGTCGATTCCGGTCCGACGCGCGCCGGTATCCGCAAACAGGCCCTGGTACCGGTCGGGGCTGCTCCGGTACCACCCACCGGCACCGCGCCGGGTGTCGTCATCCCCGCTGCCGCCGGTGTGCCGACGATCGTCGTCCTGCCCGGTCCTCCCAGCGAGCTCCAGGCGATGTGGCCGACGGCGATCGCCTCCGCGGCCGTCGCCGATGTCTTGTCCCGCGCCGACGATCTCCGTCAGGCGACCATCCGCGCCTACGGACTCCTCGAAGCCGAACTCGCCGAGACGCTCCGATCGGCGGAGACCTCGATCTCCTCGTTCGATCGACTCGAGATCACCACCTGCCTACGACGAGGCGAACTCGACATGGTGACCCGATTCGCCGCCGGGGACACCCCGGTCTACGACGCCCTGCTGGGTTTCCTCACCGAACACCATGGGCGGCAGATCTTCTCGACCGACGGTTCCACGATCGACGACCAGCTGGTGGCAGCGCTGGACGGGAAGCTGATCTCGACCGCGGAGTCCTGCACCGGCGGACTCGTCGCCGCCCGGCTGACCGATCGGCCCGGCTCCTCTGCCTATGTGATGGGCGGCGTGGTCTCGTACTCCAACGACGCCAAATCCGACCTGCTCGACGTACCGACCGAGCTGATCGCCACGCATGGCGCCGTCAGCGTGGAGGTCGCGGCGGCGATGGCCGAAGGGGCTCTCACGCGATTCGGCACCGATGTCGCCGTGTCGACCACCGGCGTTGCCGGACCCGGTGGCGGCACCGAGGCCAAGCCCGTCGGGACCGTGTGTTTCGGCGTGGCCCTCCGCGGCCGGCCCACCCTCACGGTCACCCGCAGGTTTCCCGGAGACCGCGAGCGTGTCCGGTCGCTGACCACCACCGCCGCACTGCATCTCGTCGTGCGTGCGCTCAAAGACACCGCGGGCTCCGCCCCCTGAGGTGCGAGGAGCGAAAGCGACGAGCCCCCTGCCCCCTGAGGTGCGAGGAGCGAAACACACAGCCCCCCTGCCCCCTGAGGTGCGAGGAGCGAAAGCAACCAGACCCCCTGCCCCCTGAGGTGCGAGGAGCGAAACACACAGCCCCCCTGCCCCCTGAGGTGCGAGGAGCGAAAGCAACCAAACCCCCTGCCCCCTGAGGTGCGAGGAGCGAAACACACAGCCCCCCTGCCCCCTGAGGTGCGAGGAGCGAAAGCAACCAGACCCCCTGCCCCCTGAGGTGCGAGGAGCGAAACACACAGCCCCCCTGCCCCCTGAGGTGCGAGGAGCGAAAGCAACCAAACCCCCTGCCCCCTGAGGTGCGAGGAGCGAAACACACAGCCCCCCTGCCCCCTGAGGTGCGAGGAGCGAAAGCAACCAGACCCCCTGCCCCCTGAGGTGCGAGGAGCGAAACACACAAACCCCCTGCCCCCTGAGGTGCGAGGAGCGAAACACACAGCCCCCCTGCCCCCTGAGGTGCGAGGAGCGAAAGCAACCAGACCCCCTGCCCCCTGAGGTGCGAGGAGCGAAACACACAGCCCCCCTGCCCCCTGAGGTGCGAGGAGCGAAAGCGACGAGCCTCGAAGGGCCCGCCGAGTCGAGAAACCTGTTTCCCGGCCACAGTCGGTCAGTCAGACTGTCCGAATGCTGTTGACCATCTCCGCCGAACGTTCGTCGATCCTCGAAACACCGAGCGATCTGGGCTTCCTGCTGCACAAGCATCCGGAGAGGGTTCAGGCGTTCGATGTGTACGGAGGCACGGCGCATGTCTTCTACCCCGAGGTCGACGACGACAGGTGCACGGCCGCGATGGTGATCGAGGTCGATCCGGTTGCGTTGGTGCGGGGACGTTCTGGTGCGCGCGACGGGTACGCGCTGGGCCAGTACGTCAACGACCGTCCCTACGTCGCGTCGTCGTTGCTCGCGGTGGCGATGGGGAAGGTGTTCCGGTCGGCGCTCCAGGGCCGCTGCGCCTCTCGGGCTCGACTCGCGGAGTCGGAGCTGGATCTGACCATCGCCCTCCCCGCGGTCCCGGGTGATCCTGATCTGGTGTGCCGCTTGTTCGAACCCATGGGGTGGGACGTCACAGCCGACGCGATCGACTTGGATGCCACCAGACCCGAATGGGGAGCTGCACCGCTGGTGTCACTGACCCTCGTCGGGTCGCTTCGTCTGGCCGACGCGCTGAATCACCTCTACGTCTTGCTGCCCGTGTTGGACGACGCGAAGCACTACTGGGTCGGCGACGACGAGGTCGACAAGCTGGTCCGCGCAGGATCGGGGTGGCTGGCCGCCCACCCGGAGAGGGAGCTGATCACTCATCGTTATCTGGCCCATCAGCGCGGACTGAAAGAGGCTGCCACGCAGCGGCTGATCGAGCTGGACGACCGGCCGGTCGACGACGCGGCGGACGACGCCGAGCCCGATGTCTCGCGTCCCCTGGTGCGGTGGAGGCACGACGCGGTCCTCGACGTCGTGCGTGAGTTCCGGCCGGCGACGATCGTCGACCTCGGGTGTGGACCGGGCGCGCTGCTCGGTTCGTTGCTCGAGCTGCACGGGGTGACACGTGTCATCGGAACGGACGTGTCCGACTCGTCCCTGTCGAAGGCAGCCAAGCGGTTGCATGTCGACCGGATGACCGAGCGCCAGTCCGGGCGCCTGACGTTGCTGCTGTCGTCGCTGCAGTACGAGGACGATCGCCTCGACGGCCTGGATCTGGCGATCCTCGTGGAAGTCATCGAACACATGGACCCGGAACGGCTTCCGGCGGTCGTCGACAACGTCTTCGGGACGATGCGGCCACGCCGGGTCGTCGTCACGACACCCAACAGCGAGTACAACGTGCGGTATCCGGCTCTGGCCGAGGGCGGCTTCCGACACCCCGATCACCGTTTCGAGTGGACCCGCCGGGAGTTCGGAACGTGGGCCCGCCAGGTAGGCGAACGCTACGGATACGACGTCGATCTGCGGCCCGTCGGCGAATGTGACGAGGAGGTCGGGTCGCCGACACAGATGGCCGTGTTTGCCCAATCGACCACGACAGGGGGATCAGCATGACCGAACTGAGCATCCCGGAACTGTCCCTGGTCGTCCTCGTCGGGACCAGCGGTTCCGGCAAGTCGGTGTTCGCGGGCACCCACTTCCTGCCGACGGAGGTCGTGTCCAGTGACGACTGCCGCGCGCTGGTCTCGGATGACCCGAATGACCAAGGGGCGACCACAGATGCGTTCGACCTGCTCGAATACATCGTCGGCAAGCGGCTCGATCGCGGCCGGCTGACCGTCGTCGACGCCACCAACGTGCAGGCCTCCGCGCGCAAGTCGCTGGTGGTACTGGCGAAGGATCACGATGTGCTCCCGGTGGCGATCGTCCTCGATCTTCCGGTCGCACTGGCGCTGGAGCGCAATGCTTCTCGGCCGGACCGCGACTTCGGCGCGCACGTTGTCAAGCGTCAGCACGACCAGCTACGGCGGTCGTTGCGCGGCCTCAAGCGCGAGGGATTCCGCACGATCCATGTCCTGGACTCCCCCGAGGCCGTCGCGTCGGCCTCGATCGTGCGGACACGCCTGCTCAACGACCGTCGGGACGAACACGGTCCATTCGATGTCATCGGGGATGTGCATGGTTGTCGCGAAGAGCTCGAGATCCTCCTCCGGCGACTGGGTTACGCGATCGTCGGCGAGGAGGGCCACTCCGTGGACGCCGCACACCCAGATGGTCGCCGAGCGGTCTTCGTCGGCGATCTGATCGATCGCGGTCCGGACTCTCCCGGCACCCTCCGTCTGGTGATGGGTATGGTCGCGAGTGGCAACGCCCTCTGTGTATCGGGCAATCACGAGGCGAAACTCGTTCGCGCACTGGGCCGGAAGGATGTCAGGGCGACCCACGGTCTGCAGGAGACCTTGGATCAGCTGGCAACCGAGGACGATGCGTTCGTCGCCGAGGTCCGTCGGTTCTGCGACAGCATCGTCGCCCATTACGTGTTCGACGACGGCAGACTGGTCGTCGCCCATGCGGGCCTGGCCGAGAAGTATCACGGCCGGGCCTCCGGCCGGGTGCGGGCGTTCGCCCTGTACGGCGACACGAGCGGTGAGACCGACGAGTTCGGCCTACCGATCCGCTACCCGTGGGCTGATGAGTATCGCGGTGCGGCAACCGTTTTGTACGGGCACACGCCGGTACCCGAGACCGAGTGGATCAACAACACGATGTGCCTGGACACGGGATGCGTCTTCGGGGGTAGCCTCACCGCGCTGCGATATCCCGAGCGAGAGGTCGTGTCGGTACCGGCGCGGGCGACGTACTACCAGCCCGTCCGCCCCCTGGTCCCGCCGTCTCGCCGCCCGGAGGTGTTGAGGCTGACCGATGTCCTCGGGCACCGCGTCATCTCCACCGAGTACATGGGACGGATCTCCGTACGAGATGAGACAGCCGCGGGCGCACTGGAAGTGATGAGCAGGTTCGCGATTCCGCCGGCCGGGTTGTTCTACCTGCCGCCGACGATGTCGCCGGTGGACAGCTCGTCGCGCGACGAATTCCTGGAGCACCCGGATGAGGCATTCGACCACTACGCGAAGCACTCGATCGGTCGGGTCGTCTGCGAAGAGAAGCACATGGGGTCTCGCGCCGTCGTCAGTGTGGCGCGCGACGGGTCCGGTTCCGTCCATTCCCGCACCGGGCGGGCGTTCTTCTCCGACGAACGGCAGGCGGCGGTGCTGTCGCGGATTGCCGACGCCGTCACCGAGGCGGGCTTGTGGACCGAGCTCGACACCACCCGCCTACTGGTGGACGCCGAGGTGCTGCCGTGGACAGCGAAGGCGGAGCCGATGATTCGCAGTCGATACGCACGGGTCGGGGCCGCGGCGACAACCGCGATACCGGCCACGATCGACGTGCTGACGGCCGCGGCCGCGCGAGGGGCTGACGTCGGCGACCTACTCGACAGGACCCGAACGCGCGGCGTCAACGCCGGCCTCTTCGTCGATTCCTATCGCCATCACGTCCAACCGATCGCCTCCCCGTTGGGTATCCAGGTTGCACCTTTCCAGATCCTCGCCGGGGATGCCGCGACGTACGAGAACCGTGATCACCAATGGCATCTCGACATCGCCGACCGCCTGGCCGTCGCCGACCCGGAACTGTTCCGGCCCACCCGCCGCCTCGTCGTGGAGACCACCGCAGAATCCTCTCGCGCGGCGGGTGTGACCTGGTGGGAGGACCTGACCGCGAACGGCGGTGAAGGTATGGTCGTCAAGCCGCTAGCCAATCTCGTGCGCGGCCCCAAGGGCCTCGTACAGCCCGGACTCAAAGTCCGTGGGCGCGAGTACCTGCGGATCATCTACGGCCCCGACTACACCGACCCGACGACGCTCGCTCGGCTCAAGAACCGCAATCTCCGGCTGAAACGGTCGATGGCGCTTCGGGAGTACGCGCTGGGCCTCGAAGCCCTTCGTCGAGCGGTGGCCGGAGAGCCGCTGTGGCGCGTTCACCAGTGCGTGTTCGGCGTCCTCGCGATGGAGTCGGAGGCCGTCGACCCGCGGTTGTAGGTCAGAGCGGCCCGGTCGGCAGGTGCCGGCGGACGAGCTTGCCGGTGGGGTTGCGTGGCAGTTCGTCGACGAAGACGACGTCGCGCGGCACCTTGTAGCGAGCCAGGTGACCCTTGACGTGCGCCTTGATGTCCTCGGGCGTCGGATTGGCGTGTTCGGCCGTGACGATGAAGGCGCGCAACCGCTTTCCGTATTCGTCGTCGTCGACGCCGATCACCGCGACGTCGTCGATGTCGGGATGTCGGCCGAGGAGGTTCTCCACCTCGAGCGGATAGACGTTCTCGCCGCCGGAGACGATCATGTCGTCGTCGCGGCCGTCGATGTGGAGGAGTCCGTGCTCGTCGAACCGGGCCATGTCGCCGGTGGACATGTACCCGTCGATGACCTCCTTGTTGCGGCCGTCGGTGTACCCCTCGAACGGGGCACCGTTGCGCACGAACAGCCTTCCGCGCACGTTGGTTCCGGAGATCCGCTTGCCGTCGTCGTCGAAGAGCGCCAGTCGGCTGGTGACCGGCGCACGACCCACCGTGCCCGGCGCCAGGCGCAGCTCTTTCGGCTGGGCGACCGTGGCGATCGCCACCTCGGTCGAACCGTACAGGTTGTAGAGCACGTCACCGAAGGTGTCCTGCACCGCCTCCGAAAGGGTCGGCGACAGTGCGGAACCCGCAAGCACGATGATCTTCAGCGACGACACGTCGTATTTGCCGATGACCTCGGGTCCGAGAGCGACCATGCGGTGCAGCATGGTCGGGACCGCCACCAACACCTCCGCCTTGTGCTCGGAGATCGCTGCCAGCGTCTTCTCGGCGTCGAACCGGCGCATCACCACGGTCTTGTTGCCCAGCGCGGTCCCCACACCCCAGAGCGCGAAGCCGGTCGAGTGGAAGATCGGTGAGACGATCACCATGGCACTGCGTTGGGGCAACGGAATGCGGTCCAGGAGAAGGGCACTGGCGAACGGAGACATCTTGGAACGCTGGGCGCCCTTGGGCAGCCCCGTGGTACCGCTGGTGAGGATGACGAGCCCACCCCACTCCGCCGGCTCGGGCGGGGTGGACGAGTCGCCGCTGCCGACGATGTCGTCGAGGGTCCGGACGCCGTCGCCGGTCGGGCGGTTGCCGTCGACCCACGTGACGATGCGCAGGGTGTCGGCGGGCAGGGTGTCGGCGAGGTCCGTGAACTCCTCGTCGTAGAGCATCGCGACGATCTTCTCGCGCTCGGCGACCTCGGCGAACTGCGTCTTGCCGAAGCCGGTGTTCATCATCGCGAGGCGGAATCCGGCCTTGCCCGCGGCACTCATGGTGGTCAACAGGCCTCGATGGTCCCGCGCGATCACGCCGATGACCGACCCCGGTTTGATCCCGGACGACAGCAAGAAATTGGCGAGTGCGTTCGCGTGTGCGTTCAGTTCACCGAAGGTCAGCTCGCCGTGTTCGTCGGCGACCGCCCCGGCCTCGGGGTACTCGTCGGCTCCGTGCGCCACCGCCGCTGCGCACGGACCGATGATCTTGGCGCGCTTGATCGTGGTCAGCAGTTCCTTGGGCCGCGTCGGATCCACCAGGCCCGACCGCCGCTGGACCTTGAACGCGCCGAACGCGTCCTGCGCCGATTCGACCACCGTGCCGACTGCACCGGTCACCGAGACCATGTCCACCCCACCTTTCGCGGCTGAGCCGCGTTGTCATCCTGTTCGGGTCGGCTGCGCGCTCGACGCACCTCTGGTCACCCTCGTCACCAGTCGCGATACAGGTGCACAGGATATTGCCGACCCTGCCGGTCGATGTCCGTTTCACCCGAAACGATTGTCGCGCTGCACTGTTCACCGCATCTCGCGCACGGCCGCCGTTCGCCGGCCCCTACGGGGTCGGACGGCGAACTCGTGGCGACAGGCTACCAAGTCTGACAACCCCCGTCTTCAGATTGACGGTGGCGCCGAACCTGAGCCGCCGCGTAGGCGGCATGGACCTCGCCCTGCGTGCTGGGAAACCTGGCGAAACGGACGCGGTCGGTCACCGAACTCTCTGGCTCGCGTCCGTTTCGGCATACTGTTCGAGTACTCAGTACTTCGAAACCGGAGGTTCCCGTGGCCAGTGGTCTCGTCGCCTTGCTCGATGACATCGTGACCCTCACCCGGGCTGCCGCCGCATCTCTCGACGACATCGGCGCCGCGGCCGGCAAGGCCAGCGTCAAGGCGGCGGGCGTGGTGGTCGACGACACCGCGGTCACGCCGCGCTACGTCCACGGGTTCAGTCCGGACCGTGAACTCCCGATCGTCCGGAAGATCGCCATCGGATCGATCCGCAACAAGCTGCTCATCATCCTGCCGGTTGCGATGATCCTGAGTCAGTTCCTTCCCGGCGCGCTGCCCTACCTGCTGATCGCGGGCGGGTTGTTCCTGTGCTTCGAAGGCGCCGAAAAGGTGTGGGAGGCGATCGGCGGCGGCCACCACGAGGAGGAACAGACCGCCGGTCAGGCCGGTCCCGAGTTCGAGAAGACGATGGTCAGCGGCGCGATCCGCACCGATCTGATCCTGTCGGCGGAGATCATGGTCATCTCGCTGTCCTCGGTGGAGTCCGAACCCTTCTGGACGCGCCTGGCCGTACTCGTGGTCGTGGCCTTCTTGATCACCGCCCTCGTCTACGGCGTCGTCGCGATCATCGTGAAGATGGACGACGTCGGCCTGTCGTTGGCCCAGCGCGACTCGACAGCGCTGCAGAAGATCGGCCGCGGTCTGGTCCGCGCGATGCCCAAGATCATGTCGACGCTGACCGTCGTCGGTATCGCCGCCATGCTCTGGGTGGGCGGCCACATCCTGATCGTGAACGTGGGCGAAGCCGGTTTCCACTGGCCGGCGGACCGGCTCCACGACGTCGAGCACTGGTTCGGCGAGCTGGTTCACGGCGGCTTCGGCGCCGTGCTCTCCTGGACCGCCGGCACGGTGCTCTCCGCCGTCGTCGGCCTGGTGGTCGGTGCGATCATCGTGGCGATCCTGCACGTCATCCCGCGTCGGAAGAAGGACGCGACCGCGCACTGAGCCCCGTC
>NZ_LIYC01000017.1:0-18412 GCF_001418765.1 Gordonia sp. HS-NH1 | reverse complement strand
CCCCCCCCGGTGACTCCGCCGCTGTCGCCGGAGGGCACCCTCGAACTCTGTGACCATGTGGGAACTAGTCGCCGTACTCGTCGCCGGCGTCGGGGCGGGCGCCATCAACGCCCTGGTCGGCAGCGGGACCCTCATCACGTTCCCGACGCTGGTCGCGTTCGGCGTTCCGCCCGTGACCGCGACGATGTCCAACGCGATCGGCCTGGTGGCCGGCGGGGTGTCCGGCACATGGGGATATCGGCGCGAACTCGAGGGCCAGTGGCCGCGCCTCCGCTGGCAGATACCTGCGTCGTTCGTCGGCGCGATCGTCGGCTGCTGGCTTCTGCTCCACCTCCCGGAGACCGTGTTCGAGACGGTCGTCCCGGTTCTGCTCGTCGCCGCACTGATCCTGGTCGTCGCCCAGCCCTACATCCAGAAATGGGTGGGCCGCCGCTCGTCCACCGGCGGTGACCTCACCCCACAACACCTCGGTCCCGTACGGATGACCGCGATGATCGTCGGGACCTTCGCCGTGGGCGTCTACGGTGGCTACTTCACGGCTGCTCAGGGCATCCTGCTGATGGGCATCCTCGGCGTGGTGGTGCCCGATCATCTGCAACGCA
The DNA here is from genome assembly GCF_001418765.1 of Gordonia sp. HS-NH1. Classification (NCBI taxonomy): domain Bacteria; kingdom Bacillati; phylum Actinomycetota; class Actinomycetes; order Mycobacteriales; family Gordoniaceae; genus Gordonia; species Gordonia sp. HS-NH1. The sequence continues at coordinate 17,810 of NZ_LIYC01000017.1, read as the reverse complement.
TGAATGCGGCGAAGAACCTCCTCGCCCTGGTCGTGAACGTCGTCGCCGCCGTCACGTACACGCTCGTCGCGTTCGACCGGATCGACTGGTCGGCCGCCGCGGCCATCGCGGTCGGATCGCTTGTCGGCGGCTTCATCGGTGCCCGCTACGGACGCCGCCTCTCGCCGCCCGCGCTTCGCGCGGTGATCGTCCTCGTCGGGCTGATCGGCCTGTGGCGCTTGCTGGCCTGAGGCTGGGTCTGTGGAGGAGGGTCGGAGCCTGCCGCCGGGCGCGCCAGGACGGCTGGACTCGCCTGGCTGAAACGCCGAAGCCACGCGACGACTGCCGGCGCCGGGGACAATGACCGGAGGTCAGGACAACCGAGGAGCGCGCGATGGTCGATTGGGACGGCGAGCGGTACGCGGACGTGAGCGCATTGCAGCGCATGGTCGCCGAGGAATCGATCGGGGATCTGGAACTCGCCGGAACCGAACGCCTGCTGGACATCGGTTGCGGCGACGGGTTCATCACGATGCTGCTGGCCGACCGGCTCCCGTCGGGCTCGGTTGTGGGCGTCGACGCCTCGCGCCGGATGATCGAACGCGCGCTGCTTCGGGTCCCGCCGGATCTGCTGCGCGTCCAGTTCCACGTCGACGACGTGCTGGCACTGCCCTTCGACGACGACTTCGACATCGCGGTGTCGTTCAACGCACTGCATTGGGTGCACGAGCAGGGCACGGCGCTACGCGGGATCGTCCGGAGTCTCGTCGACGGCGGCCGGGCGGTACTCCAGTTGGTTTGTGCGACAGAGCGACCGAGCATCGAGGAGGTGGCCATGGAGGTCGCTGCGCAGCCGGAATGGCGGCGCTACTTCGACGGTTTCACCGCGCCGTACGTTCACGTGGAATCGATCCGATTCGGGGAACTGGCAACCGACGCCGGATTCGTCGTCGACGATCTGTCGGTGAAAGACCTGCGCTGGCAGTTCGACTCGGTTGCCGATTTCCGTGCCTGGTTCGCGGTCGGAGCATCGGACTGGACGAGCCGACTGCCGGACAGCGCGGTCGACGACTTCGTCGGTGCCGTCATCGATCGGTACGCCGATGTCGTCGGTGAGCCTGCGCTGTTCCGGTTCAGTCAGCTGCGTGCCTCGCTGACGAAACCCGCTCGGCCCGAAGCACTTCCCTGATCCTCCGTGTCCCGCGGTCCAGGCGCGCGAAAGCGACGACCCTCCCCGCCCCCTGAGGTGCGAGGAGCGAAGGCGACGAGCCTCCCCGCCCCCTGAGGTGCAAGGAGCGAAAGCGACGACCCTCCCCGCCCCCTGAGGTGCAAGGAGCGAAAGCGACGAGCCTCGAAGGGCGGCGACGTCACGCCACCGAACCCTTCGAGGCTCGCTTCGCTCGCACCTCAGGGAGCAGGGGGGCGCCGCTCGCACCTCAGGGAGCAGGGGGCGCCGCTCACACTTCAGGGAGCGGGAGTTGCCGCACGGATTCGCGCACAGTCAATGAAAAACAGTGCACAGTCGACGAAAAGCGGTGCACAGTCGACGGGGGGTCAGGTCACTCCGGTACGTAGTTGAACGTGTCCGGGTCGGGGCCGATGCGGTCGTCGCTGTTCAGACGGTCGATCTGGGCGACCTCGGCGTCGGAGAGTTCGAAGTCGAACAGGGCGAAGTTCTCCTCGACCCGTGCGCGGGTGACCGACTTCGGGAAGACGATGTCACCGCGCTGGATGTGCCACCGCAGGGTGACCTGCGCCGGGGAACGGCCCTTGGCCTGGGCGATCTCGGTGATGACCGGGTCGTCGGTCACCTTGCCCTGCGCGATCGGCGACCACGCCTCGGTGGCGATCCCGTGCTCGGAATTGAACGCGCGCAACGGGTTCTGCGACAGGTACGGATGCACCTCGATCTGGTTCACCGCGGGCACGATGTCGGCCTCGTCGAACAGACGCTGCAGGTGAGCCTGGTGGAAGTTCGACACGCCGATGGCGCGCGCCTTGCCGTCGGCGTAGGCCTTCTCCAGGGCCTTCCAGGTCTGGACGTAGTCGCCCACCTCGGGCAGTGGCCAGTGGATCAGGAAGAGGTCGATCTGCTCGATGCCCAGGTCGGCCAGGGTGCCGTCGAGTGCCTTCAGCGCATCGTCGTGGTCGTGGAAGCCGTTGTTCAGCTTGCTGGTGATGAAGATGTCGTCGCGAGGAATCCCCGAGTCCCGGACCGCTTCGCCGACACCCTTCTCGTTGCCGTACATCTCAGCGGTGTCGATGTGCCGGTACCCGACCTCGAGCGCGGTGAGAGTTGCCTCCCGCGTGTCGTCCGGCGGGATCTGGAAAACTCCGAAACCCAACTGCGGGATCGTGATTCCGTTGTTGAGAGTGATGGTGGGGACTGTCATGCGAACTTGTCCTCTCTGTTGGGGTCTGGCGACACCGGCCGCGGCGCCGTCCTCGGGACGAGCCGATCGGGACACCCGAAGTCGAGGCGCCCGGCTGTGGCCGCGTTCAGGTTCAAGTCGATCCGTCGGTCGGGGTATTCCCGACACCTCACCGTTCAACCGGCCCGCCGCCGATGACCTGATCGAGGAACTCCGGCGGCAGTGACGCCGGATTCGACCGCTCACCTGCGCGGATACCTGTCGCGACCGCCTCGACTAGCCGCCGGAATCGGTCACCACCATCCAGCGGGAATCGCACCAGCCCGGCCGCCCCGCACTGCTCCAGGACCGACACGGTGAGTTCCTGGGCCTCCTCGAACCGTCCCGCCGCCGCGAGGCACACGGCGAGGAGTCGTTGCGCCCGCAACAGCGCCCGTCGTCGCCCGGTCCCGGTCAACCTGTCGACCCACCACTGCGCTCGCCGACACGCGGCGTCGGACGCGTCGGGACCATCGTCGGAATCCATCAGCAACCGGATCGCGGTCTCGGCGTCGAGCTGCGCGACGACCGCGGCGATGCCCTCGCTCGGCGTATCCCGGTCGGTATCGACGCGGGGCACGATCGGCCGCCGAGTCGGGAGTTGCCGCGTCACCTGCTCGTTCTCGGCGAGGGCACGGAGTCGTGGGGTGCCGAGCCGGCCGGCGACATCCACGGCTTCGTCGAGATACTTCGCCGCGGTCTCACGATCGTTGTGGCACAACGCCACTCTCGCCCCGATGAGGTGGCGGGCCTCGATCATGTCGACGACCCCCTCCGCGGCCCCGATCAGGGTGCTCTGACCGAGGAGCCGCTCGGCCTCGGCCAATTTGCCACGCTCATACAGGATCTCGGCGAGGAGAGCACAGGCGAGTCGGGCACCCTGGGACAGCACCGGCGAGCCACGTTCGCGCGACAACCGCAGCCCCACACGGAAACACGCCTCGGCATGGTCGAGGTCGAGCTGCTCGAGGTAGGCCAGCCCGTCGAGGCTGTAGCCGTACATCACCGCAAACGGCCCCTTGTTGCGCTGGTGCGCCGGGATCGCGCTCTGCTGCCAGCGGTGAGCGCCCTCGAAGTCGAATCGGAACATGGCACTCAGCGTTCCGACGTTGTGCACGGTGGACACCAGGAACGGCGACAGCTCGTCGGTCTGCGTGACGAGCCTCGTGCTCAGCTCGTCGAGCCCGTCGACGCGGTCGGAGATCGCGCCCACGCAGGCGCGGGCGATCTCTGCCTCCAGACGTATCCCGGCGCCGGCCTCGGCCTGCGGCAATCGCTCGAGCGCGCAATCCACACGATCGAGTGCCGTGTCGGCATCCGCCGTGCGATGGAGCAAGAGATTCGCCCATGCCACTTGCAGCTGGAGGATCGGATCGGCCTCGACCGTCACCGGCGGGAGCTTCTCGATCAGCGCGAGCAGGGCGGTCATCCGGGAATGCTCGATCAGCGACTGACCATCGGTCTCGACCAGTTCCACCGCACGGTCGACGTCCCCGGCGGCCAGCGCGTGATCGACCGCCTCCGCCAGCATGCGGTGCGCCGCGAACCACTCCGACGCCGTGCGGTGCAAGGACGTGATCACCTGCGGCTCATCACGTTCGAGGCGTCGACGGAGGAACTCGGCGAACATCGAGTGGAATCGGAACCACTCGGCCGCCTGGTCCGTTCGGGCCAGGAACAGGTCCTGCATCTCGATCTGCTCCAACATCGCCTGCCCGCGCGGCTCACCGGTCAGGGCGGTGGCCAACCCGGCACAGATGCGTTCCGGAAGAGACGCCTTGAGAAGGAACTGCAACACCTCGGGTTCCAGGGCGCCGAGGACGTTCTCGGCGAGGAAATCCCCGATGGCATGGTGGCGTCCGGAGATGTGACCGATGAGTTCCGTAGGCGCGTCCGAGGTACGCAGGGACACGCACGCCAGCTGCAGCGCGGCGACCCACCCGTCGGTGGAGCTCCACAGCTGGTCCACATCGTCGTTGCCCAGCTCCAGCCCCGCGACGTCACGCAAGAACCGGCCGGCCTCGGCCGCGTCGAAACACAAACGGGTCATGTCGATCTCGACGATCTCGTCGTGAACTCGGAGACGACCGATCGGGAGGCCGGCCCGCGTGCGGCTCGTCACGATCATCTGCCAGTGGTGACATCCGTGTTCCAGCAGATAGTCCATCACCCCGAGGACCGCGGGATCGCTCACCCGGTGCCAGTCATCGACGATGAGTGCGAGATTTCGGCGGCGGGAATGGATGTCGTTGATGAGGGAGGTGAGCACGTACTCCTGGGCGCGTTCGCCGTGCTCCTCGACGACGGCGGCCAGGTCACCGACGAGCTCGGGTTCGGCGCGGCCGAGCGATTCGACGAGGTTCGCGAGGAACCGCACCACGTCGTTGTCGCCGTCGTCGACCGTCAGCCAGGCCACCGCCACATCAGCGTCCACGAGACGTTCCGCCCACTGCGCCGCGAGCGTCGTCTTGCCGTAACCGGTCGGGGCGTGGATGAGCATCAGACGCCGGCGTTCCCCGTCTCGGAGCGCGTCCATGAGCCGGGCACGCGAGACCTGGGCGCGCGGTCGCAGTGGCGGCCGGAACTTGGTCGACGGCGTCGGCGGGCCGGTCGTGATCCGGCGACGCGCCGACTGGGGCGCGGACGGGTAGACCGCCGGACCGGCCGGCAGAGCCATCTCGTCAGGCGGTTCGCCGAGACGCCGCTGCGCCTCGCGGAGCTCCTCCCCCAGCGCCGCCGCTGAATCAGGACGGTTCCGGGGCTCTCGGGCCATCGCGTGCTCGATGCAGCGCGACACCTCGACCGGGAACCCGGCCGCCGAGAGGTCGGGCACTCCTTCACTCGCCACCCGGAGGAAGTGGGCGACCACCTGCTCGCCGCTGCGACGCTCGAAGGCGGCGTGCCCGGTCAGCGCGCAGAACAGCGTCGCGCCGAGGCCGTAGAGGTCGGCGGCCACCGAGGGCGGATCACCGGCCAACAGTTCCGGCGCGGTGAATGCCGGCGAACCGGTCACCAGATCGGCGTCGGTCTCGAAGCCGCCGGAGATCCGCGCGATCCCGAAGTCGGTGAGCTGTGGTTCCCCGTATTCGGTCAGCAGGATGTTGCCGGGCTTGATGTCCCGATGCAGGGTGTCGGCGCGGTGCGCGGTCTCCAGTGCGCCCGCCAGTTTGACGCCGTACCGCAGGACCTCCTGCCAGGCGAGAGGTCCGCCCTTGCGGATGCGCGCATCCAGCGAGGCGTGCGGGTGATATTGCATCACGATGAACGGAAATCCCTCGGGGGTGGAACCGACTTCGAGGATGTTCACGATGTTGGGGTGGCCCGACAACCGTCCCATGGCCCGCTGTTCACGAACGAACCTTTCGAGGTTCTCGGCGTCGAGGTGATCGGTCAGGACCTTCACCGCGACGTCGCGGTCCAGGGCCGGCTGCCGACAGCGGTACACCGCTCCGTAACCACCTCGGCCGATCTCGACCGGGTCGGTGAAACCTGACGCCACCAGTTCACCGGCGACGTCGCGGACGGCATCGCGTTGTGTTGTCAGCGGATCGTTCTCGGCCATGACTTGCCTCGATCGCGTGTCGATCGCCTGGTGCTCTGTCCAGAGTACTCACGCCGGGCCGGGCCCTCTGAGGGTTCGATACGGGGGAAGATTCATCAAGTTTTTCTGCTGTGATCCCGCCCTCGGGTTTGCAACCGCCGACATCTGTGAAAGAGTTGTTAGCGCAGCCATCGGTCTTGGTGGTTGCGCTCACTGAAGAAAGAAGTACAGCAGTATGGCACAGGGAACCGTCAAGTGGTTCAACGGCGAAAAGGGCTTCGGCTTCATCGCTCCCGACGATCAGGGCGCAGACGTCTTCGTCCACTACTCCTCCATCACCGGTAGCGGCTTCCGCAACCTCGAGGAGAACCAGCGCGTCGAATTCGACGTGGAGCAGGGTGCCAAGGGCCCCCAGGCTACCAACGTCAGCGCGCTCTGAGCTCCTGACTTTCGCGAAACGCCCCTTCGGCCTCTCGGTCGGACGGGGCGTTTCGTCGTTTCCGGGGCGTCACAGCCATATCTGATAACGTTCGTGGTCAGATGCTGGTCTGACGCGGACGGGAGACGAGTGTGCCGCTCGACGAGAACTCACTTCTCTGGCGCTATGTCGGCGACCGCCGGTTCGTCATGTCGATCTGCCGAGCCGTCTCGCTGCAGATGCTGCACCCGTCGATTGCCTCGGCCACGCACCGGTTCTCGATGGTCGAGAGTCGTGTCTTCGTCCACAAACGACGGACGACTCCCTGCATCATCCGGTCGGCCTATGAGGACGACTTCGACGCTCTGCGCCGAATCCGCTACAGCCACGACCACTTTCACGGTCGACGACCCGACGGGCGGCGCTATCACGCACTCAATCCCGCGACCTTCCTCTTCGAGCACGCGACCTACGTCGACGCGCTCTTCACCTGTGTCGACGTGTTCTTCGGGGGGCTCGATCCCGAAGAACGCGAGCGGTTGTATGCCGAGACCCGCGAGTGGTACGGCCGATACGGCATCTCCGCCCGCGAGCTTCCGGCGACGCTGACCGACTTCGACGAGTATTTCGCCGACGCGCTGGTGACCGAACTCGATCCCGACCCGGGGCTCGGGTGGTACCGAGCGCAACTGCTGCGGCCCGACTACTGGTACTTCCGCGCACTCCCCTCCCCCGCCGTGCGCGCCATCCAGCACCCCGCGGCCGCCGAGCATCTCGGCGTGACGCCGTCGCGGTCCGACCAGCGCAGCCTGGCGCTCACCGCATCGATACTGCGGGCCGCCGACACGGTCGCCCCCACCCGCAACATCTGGCCGGGTGAGGTGCGCAGCAAGGTACTCGCGGCGCGTCGGCCGTCCTGACGAAAACCCGCCCTCCCCGATGTAGTCCACGTCACAATGAGGCGTGGTGCGGCCCGAGGAGACGTGAGGGTGATGCAGGTGACCGATCCGGTGGTGGTGCTGACCAAGGCCCGCACGTCGTGCGAGATGCGGGCAGTGCGTGAGTGGACATCGGCGAACTACCCGGACGCGACGATCTCCCGATCGGTGGAGCTCGACTTCGACGCGATGGCGCCGGAAACGCTCCTCGTCCCGGTCCGGGCGGTGTGGCTGCCGGCCGTCCGGCAGGGCGAGCGACGGGTCACCCTGGGCGACGTGCTGGTGCTGTCCAATCCGCGGCGTCCGCTCGGCGCGGTTCAGCCGCTGATCCGCAGACGACGGCCGGACAGTCTTCGCGTCGTCGCCGGTGCGCCCGCCACGATCGCGGAACTGCGCGCCCGCTACACCCACCACCAGGCACAGGGTGAACCGTTCGCCCAGTTCGTCCTGTTCCAGGCGTCGATGTCGGCCGAGCGAGCCGAACGTCAGATCGTCGGCGACCGCTACAAGGTCCCCCGGCTGGTCGCCGAGCAGATCAGCAGTTCATCTCGATTCCGGACGGCTGCGGCCAAACTCGCAGCCGAACTGGGCCGGCCCACCGATGCGGTGGTCGCCGAGGCCACCGACAAACTCTCGACCTTCGTCGCCACTCAGAGCCGCCTCATGGACGACGTGTTCTCGGCGACCTTCAACCGGTTGCACGAGCGGGCCTGGAACGTCACGGTCGACGTCGAGAACCTCAACACCCTGCGCACGCTCAACAAGTCCACCGGTCTGATCTTCCTGCCGTCCCACCGGTCCTACGTCGATCCGCTCGTCCTCGCCAAAGTGTTGCGCACCAACGATTTCCCACCCAATCTGGTGCTGGGCGGCAACAATCTGTCGTTCTGGCCGGTGGGTCCGGTCGCCCGCCGGGCCGGGATGATCTTCATCCGACGGAAGTTCGGCGCGGACCCGGTCTACAAGTTCGCCATGCGTTCCTACCTCGCCTACATCGTCGAGAAGCGCTTCAATCTGGAGTGGTACATCGAGGGGGGTCGCAGCCGGACCGGCAAGCTGCGGAAGCCCAAACTCGGCTTGCTCACCTATGTCGTCGACGCCGTGGGCCAGCTCGACGAGGCCGACGTCACGATCGTGCCGACGTCGATCGTGTACGACCAGCTCCAGGAGATCGGCGCGATGGCGGCCGAGGATGCCGGTGGCACGAAGAAGCCAGAGGGGGTCGGGTGGCTGTTGCGGTACGCGAAGGCGCAACGCGACTACCTCGGTGAGGCGCGGGTGCGATTCGGCACGCCCATCTCGTTGCGAACCGCTCTCGACGAGGCCGGCGAAGGACGCGCGCGCCTCGAGAAGGTCGCGTTCCGGGTGATGGACGAGATCAATTCCGCCACACCGATATCGGCCACGTCGCTGGCCGGTTTCGCCCTCCTCGGCGCGCACGACCGGGCGTACACCCTCGCCGAGATCGAGGCGATCCTGGCTCCCCTGCTCGACTACATCCGCCGGCGCGAGCTGCCCGGACCGGACCCAGCCCTGTGCCGCGGGCTCGGCCTCACCCAGACCCTGCGTGTCCTCGCCGGCAACGGCGTCGTGAGCTGTTTCGACGGCGGGTCCGAGCCGGTGTGGTCCATCGTGCCGGACAACCATGCGGTCGCCGCCTACTACCGCAACGGCGCGCTGCACCATTTCGTCGACCGGGCGATCGTCGAGGTCGCCATGCTCGCCGTGGCCGACGGCGAGGTCCGGGCCGACGACATCCCGCCCGAGGAGACCCCGATCGGATACGACGAGACGGCCGACGGTCCGATCGCCGACGAGGGGTTGCTCGCCGCGTCGCAACGCGAGGCCCTTCGGATCCGGGACCTGCTGAAGTTCGAGTTCTTCTTCCCGCCCAAGACCGAGTTCCTACACCGCCTCGGCCTCGAACTCGACCTGCTCGCCCCCGGTTGGCGTGCGGTCACCCCGACCCGGGAATGGACCTATGAGGTACTGCACGGGCACACGGGCGGCCTCCTGGCCCGACGCACCCTGCAGCCGTTCTTCGACGCCCAGCTGGTCTTCGCGGCCAAGCTCGTGGAACTCGGCACGACGTCACACGACAAAGACGACCTGATCACCGACTGTCTGGGACTCGGTCGTCAGTTGTCGCTACAGGGTGTTGTGCGCAGCAAGGATTCGGTGTCGAAGGACCTCTACGACGGCTGCTATCAGCTCGCCGACAACCGCAACCTGATCCACGGCGAGAACGTTGCGGACCTCGCTGCCGCGCGGCAGGCCTGGCTCGACGAGGTCGAGTCGATGCGCGGGCGGCTGGCGCGGATCGCGTCGATCGAGGACATCCAACCCGCCGTCTGGTCGGAGGTCACGACGTGAGCGCCTTCACCGACCGCATGCGGGCCATCCGATCTGCGCCCACCGGCAAGAAGGTCGCCGCGCTCTTCGACTACGACGGCACCTTGATCGAAGGGTTCTCCGCGGCGGCCATCATGCGGGCACGGTTGCGCAGCATGGAATTCGGGTTCGGTGAGCTCGCCGACTTCCTGCTGATCGGCTTGCGCGGCGTCGTCTCCGAACAGGACTACGCGGAGGTACTCGACGCCACGCGCCCGACCTTCGCCGGCAAGACGTACGCCGAGCTGATCGAGTTCGGCGAACACCTCTTCAAATACGAGACGGCAGCCAAGTTGCGGCCACAGATGTGGCAGATCCTGCGCGCGCACCGGGAGATGGGACACACCATCGTGATCGCGTCGTCGGCGACCCGATTCCAGATCGAACCCATCGCGCGGGAGATCGAGGCCGACTTCGCGCTCGCCACCGACGTCGAGGTCGTCGACGGGGTGGTCACCGGCAACATCCGGGGCCGACCGCTCTGGGGACCCGGAAAGGCCGCCGCGGTACGGACTCTCGCGCGCGAGCACGGTATCGATCTGACCGCCTCGTTCGCCTACAGCGACGGCAACGAGGACATCCCCTACCTCGAGTCCGTGGGCAACCCGGCAGCGGTGTCTCCTCGTCGAATCCTCCGGGCGGAGGCCGAATCCCGCGGCTGGCCGATCATCGACCTGAAGAATCCCACGTACAACCGGCTCGGGATGCTGGCCAGAACCGGCGCCTTCTACAGTTCCTTTCTCGCATCCGCCGCGGTGGGTGTCACCACCGGGCTCGTCCGACGCGATCCCCACGCACTCGTCGAGGCCCTGCCGACCGGCACCGACGTCGGGCTGTCACTGGCCGGAATCCACGTGCAGGTCCTCGAGGGCGGCGAGTACCTCACGTCGGCACGCCCGTGCGTGTTCCTGTTCAACCACCAGTCGAAGCTCGACCTGCCGGTGATGATCAACCTGGTCCGGTCCGAGGCCACCGGGGTCGCCAAGAAGGAGGTGCAGCGGGTCCCGGTGGTCGGTCCGATCCTGCAGCAGGCCGGGCTCGTGTTCATCGACCGCGCCGACCCGGGCCGCGCGATCGAACAACTGGCGCCCGCGGTGAAAGCGCTACGGGACGAGGGGATGTCGCTGGTGGTCGCACCCGAGGGCACCCGATCGCCCACCCCACGGGTGGGCCGGTTCAAGAAGGGGCCCTTCCACATCGCCATGCAGGCCGGTGTTCCCGTCGTACCGGTGGTCCTGCGCAACACCGGCGAGTTGATGTGGCGGAGCGCAACTCATCCGTCCGGGAACCGTCGAGGTGATGGTCCTGCCGCCGGTGGACACGAGCACCTGGTCACCAGAGGAGATCGGTGCCCGCGCCGAAGAGGTTCGGCAGTTGTACGTCAGCGCCCTGGCCGACTGGCCGCTGGACTTCTTCGCCGACGACGACGTCCGACCACCGGTCGAGGTCCCCGAGGAGAGGCAACTGTGAGCGACGAGACCGACCTGACCGATGGGGTGGACCGGCCGCTGGACTGGGCCAACGAGCCGCACATGAGCTCGGTGGACACCATCATGTGGCGCGGCGACACCGACCGGCGGATGCGCGGGACGATCTGCATGCTCGAGGTGTACGACTGCGCCCCGGACTGGGACCGGCTCATGGCCGCCCACGAATGGGGTAGCCGGATGGCACCGCGATTCCGGCAGCGCGTCGTCGACTCGCCGTTCGGCACCGGAACGCCGAGCTGGGCGGTCGACCCGGACTTCGACCTGCACTACCACCTGCGCCGAATCCGGTTGGGCGGCAACGGCAGCATGCGCGAGCTGCTCGTCACGTGTGAGCAGCTCGCGATGACCGCCCTCGACGCCGCCCGGCCGCCGTGGGAGGGCACGCTGATCGAAGGCCTCCCCGACGGCAAGGCGGCGTACTTCCTCAAGGCCCACCACGCCCTGACCGACGGCATGGGCGCCATCATCGGACTCGCACAGCTGCATTCGCCCACGCGCGAGCACAACCCGGGCAAACCGCAACCACCGAGTCCCGACCCGGTGAACATCACCTCCCTCGACCTGCTACGCCGTCAGGTGGGCGAGGAGATCCGGCGAATCCCGCACCGCGTGGACACCACCTTCCGCGGCGTACGCGCCCTGGCCCACCCTCGGCGAGCACTGAGTTCTGTTCTGCGATACGGGCGCTCGGTTCCGCGGGTCGCGGGTCTGGTCAGTCCACCCGGTTCCCCGCTGCTCGCGCACCGGAGCCTGTCGTGGCGTTTCAGCGCCTTCGAGGTCCCGTTCACCGACCTCAAGGCGGCCGCGACGGCGACCCATGCGTCGATCAACGACATCTACCTGGCCGGGCTCGTCGGCGGTTTCCGCCTCTATCACGAGAAGATGGGCACCCCGATCGAGACGATGCCGGTCGCGATCCCGATCTCGGTGCGCCGTCCGGAGGATCCGGCCGGCGGAAACCGCATCGCGGTGGGTCGACTGGCCGGACCGGTCGGGATCACCGACCCGTTCGAGCGCGTGCTCACCATCCGCGAACAGGTGCGCGTCGCCAGGCACGAACCGGCGGTCGACATCTTCAACACCCTCGGTTCGGTGATGGCCTGGCTCCCCGGTTCGGTCCTCATGCAGTTCAGCGGGACGACCAGCCAGAACGATCTCCAGGCGAGCAACGTGCCGGGCATCCCGTGGGACACCTACGTGGCCGGCGCCAAGGTCGAGCGGATGTTTCCCTTCGGCCCGCTCCCCGGTTGCGCGATGATGGCGACGATGATCACCCACAACGGAACAGCCTGTCTCGGAATCAATTCCGATGGTGCCGCGGTCACCGACCTCGAGCTGTTCGCGGACTGCCTCGTCGCCGGTTTCGGTGAGGTGCTCGCGCTGGCGGCCGACGACGAGGTGGTGCCGGGGGTTCTGCGGCGGGTGGTGTAGCCGACGCTCAGATCCGCCACTGCACGGGCCGGGAGATGATGTCGCGGAGCCGGCGGCGGTAGTACCGCGCGGATTCCTGGTTGAAGAAGTCCATCGCTGCCGCGGTCGCCTCGACATCGCGAGCGCGCATCGCGTCGAGGACGTCCTGCTGGAGTTCGTAGGCCGCGCGCCGCGTCGCGAGGGGATGCTCCACGGGTTCGGCGTCGCGGACGAGCAGCCACAACGTCTCCATCACCACGCGCAACGCGGGATTACCCGCCGCCTCGTACACCCCGCGCTGGAATGCGGCGTTGCTCTCCTGGAAGCTGGCGTGGTCCTCCAGATGATCCCGCATCCGGTCCAGAGCCGACTGCATCGACTCGACCTGCTCGTCGGTGACGTTCTGCGCGGCTGCCCGGGCCACCATCGGCTCGAGCATCAGACGGACATCGATGACGTCACTGATGTTCGCGCCGTTGATCTGGAGGAAGAGCTTCATGATGTTGCCGAGCGAATCGAGTTCGGGCCGTTTGGCTATCGGTCCCCCGCCGATTCCGGCCTTGATCGTCACGAGGTCGCGGCTCTCGAGGAGACGCAGCGCCTCGCGCACGGTCGTGCGGGCCACGCCGTACTCGCTGACCATCTCTTTCTCGGTCGGGAGGCGCTGGCCCTCGACGATGCCGCCGCCGAGGATCTCCTCGGCCACCATGTTGGCCACCCGCGCGGACATCTTCTGCCCGCGCGGCCGCCGGGTGGCGGGCTTGTCGGCGACGGTCATGCGGCTCCCGGGGTCGGCTGATCGGTCGGTGCCGACACCTTACCCGCCCGAACCTGCCGTCGAACTGCGATCGGCACCTGTCATCGTCGTCGAACGGGCGGTTGCGAGAGATGAACGGTCACTCTCCGAGCATCCCCGGTTCCCGGATCGCCGCGGAGCCGAAGGTCGCCGACCCGGCCGGGAGCCGACAGCTCCGACCCTATGATCGATTGACGACCACCCGTCGAACGCCCCTGGTGCTGTCGACACCGGCCCGCCGGAGGGGAACCCCCTCGCATGCGAGTCGGGCCGCTGCGGGGCCCGACTCGTCCCGCCCACAGAAGGAGGACTCGTCATGAAAGCTGCTGTCTGGGAGGGAAGTACACCGAGACTCGCGGTCGAGGAGATCCCCCGCCCGACGCCCCGTCGCGGCGAGATCCTGCTCAAGGTCACGGCGTGCGGGGTCTGTCACACCGACCTACACGTGCTGAAGTCCGAGGTCGCCTTCCCTGCGCCCGCGGTCCTCGGCCACGAGGTCTCCGGTGTGATCAAGCAGCTCGGTGAGGGTGTCGACACCCTCGCCGTGGGCGATCGGGTCGTGTGCAGTTTCATCATGCCGTGCGGCGAATGCCGCCACTGCGCGCGTGGGTTGGACGATCTGTGCGAGAAGTTCTTCGCGCACAACCGACTCAAGGGCACGCTCTACGACGGCGAGACCCGTCTGGCCCGCGCGGACGGCAGCCCGCTCGCCATGTACTCGATGGGCGGACTCGCCGAATACTGTGTCGTCCCTGCCTCGGACGCGTTCGTCGTCCCCGACGGAGTGGGGCTGGGCGAGGTCTCCATCCTCGGTTGCAGTTCGTTCACCGCGCTCGGTGCGGTGAACAACGCCGAACTGCGGCTCGCCGATCGCATCGCCGTCGTCGCGGCGGGCGGCGTCGGGTCGTCGATCGTCCAGTTCGCCGCGGCAGCGGGAGTCGCCCAGATCATCGCCATCGACGTGAACGACGACAAGCTCCGGGCGGTGGCGGAACTCGGTGCGACGCATACCGTCAACTCCCGGGACACCGACGTCGTCGCCGAGGTCCGGGCACTGACCGGCGGCCACGGCGTCGACGTCGCCTTCGAGGCCCTGGGACATCCGAGCACCTTCGCCACCGCGCTCGACATCCTCGATGACGGCGGCCGCGCGGTGGTCGTCGGCATCGCACCGGCCGGCACGCCCGGCGAACTCGACCTGGCCCGCCTCGTACGCCGCAGCCTCCAGATCCGCGGCTCCTACGGCGCGAAAGCCCGACGCGACATGCCGGCGCTGCTCCGCATGGTGGCCGGCGGGATCGTGGAGCCGGAACGGGTGATCACCCGCCGCTATCGTCTCGAGGACGTCGACGACGCCTATCAGGCGCTGGCCCGCGGCGAGATCATCGGCCGGGCGATCATCGAGATGGGCTCCGAATGAGGGCACCATGGTCATCATGGTCATGCTCGTCCTCGTCCTGATGGTCGGGACCGCCGCATCGGTGTGTGCGCTGACCGCTGCGTACGTCTATCTACGGCCCGGCGACGACCATCTGCACGCCGAACGACTGGCCCGGCGCTGGCTGGTCGCTACCGCAATCCTCGGGTTGACGGCCCTGTGCCTGCGATTCGGATGGGTGCTGCTGAGCTGAGGTCAGCGCCGGCCTCCCAGCAGAGTGCTTTTCGTACCGGTTCCGGCACTCATTCCGCACTCTGCTGACATAGGCTGCCGACCAGCTGGGGCGACGGCTGGGGCGACGGCTGGTACGGATTCAACCTCGACGACGTCGACGCGGTGGCCGACCGGATCGCTAGGATCGACCGGTTCTGCCAGGAGAGCGTACGCAACCGTAGCGAGCTCGATGTCGCTGTTGCGCTGAGGAATCCCGATCCTTCGGACCGTCACCGACTCGCCTCGCTGGGCGTCGACGAACTCGTGTTGGTGGAGTCACCACCCGAGGACGTCATCGATCTCGTTCCACTCGACCAGAGGACACGCAGCCAATCCACCCAACGACTGTTGAACGGCGCCACCTCACCGCGCTGAGCACATTGGTGCCGCGCTGCCCCTTGACCGCCTCGATCCGGCTGAACTCATCGATCGCTCCGTCCGTGAGCCATCTGCGCCACACGCCGAGGACGACCTCCTCCGGTGGCTTTCGCAGCGCTGTAGGACCTTTCAGTGTCAACGTGAGGCGAGTGCCGTCCAGCTTGGCCAGCCCGGCGGACTGGACAAGTAATGGCTAGCCGAACGCTGCGATCGCCGCGTCGACATAGAGGTCACCGCTGACAAAATGGTTGGCGACAGGCTTCACCGTTGCGAGCGATGTGCGCGCGGTCTTCGCACCGCACCAGAGTTGCCCCGACGCGCACAACTCCAGAACCGCGCGCACATTGGCCAGCGCTTCCTGTTCGGTGGATCGAACCTGGGTGCCGGCATCTGTGCCCGCGTCCGCCACTTGTGCACATTCCCGGGTCAGGTCGAAGGACTCTTGCTAGTAGATTCCTACGGACCAGCGTCCGCCGTAATACACCGGTGAGGACGTCCGGAAACTGTAGGAATCACATGTCAGATAGGCGACTACCTTCTCTGCCGCGTGCTTGTGCTTCCATGCTTGGTCTCCTGTGACCCGAAGCGACTTTGCCTTCAGCGCACGCGCCCGCTGTTTTGTGCCTGTCAGAACGTCCTGCCACGGCTCCTTCGACACGTCTGCTCGAACTATGTAGATAGCATCCTGACCCGCCATCGGACTGACGGCCACCGCGTGCTCGAGGATGCCCGACGTGACAACGAGGACATGATAATCCGCGAGCGCTCCGCTGAGAGTGTCGCGCGGTTTCAGTGACGGGTCGGGGCGCAAAACTCGAAACTGCAGACCTGCATTCCTCCTCATCTTCGCCTGAACCAGTTCGAGAACCCCCAATCTGTCCTCGTCATAGGCCGCCGGCCTAGAGCGGCGGACCAGCTGCGTGTCGTCAGTCTTGATTTCTTGAAATGCCTGCCGCGTACCCGGCGGGAGAACCTGGCGATCTAAATATTCCCCCGGCGATTTGGGTGGACCGAGTTGTCCTGCCAGGTTGGCGAGCTCGTCAAACTCTCCTCGGAAAATTTGATCTGTATCGACCATCGCCAGCCATCGCCGGTCCTCGAACTTGCCGAGTTCGCGTGCGACGTAACGATAGGCCTCGCGAGCGTTGACTGTGAGGGTCGAACTTGAAGTGCCGTCGGACATTCGGGATACGCTGTCAGCAGCCGATTCGACCACATCGATGGCACGGTCGACCCACGTGTCGTCACTGGTCATGGCGATGACGACCAGCGAGTCGAGCAGGTCGTTCGCCCTGTCAATATGCAGAGGGCCGGCCGAAAAAACCTGAGCGCCAAGCTTTGCAATCGGAATCTCGGGATTCGAGAGCGGCCCGCGCCATCCAAAGTCGTCGCGCAACTCATAAATCCTCGCACACTCTCGCTTGACGGTGTCAGCAATAAGACGCAATTGCTCTATCGGGTCGTCCGGATACCGGACGTTGTCCTCTCCGTGGTCACGGACGAATCGCCATCCAAGGTAGGTGTTGGCCTGCTCGGGACTGAACCGCCAGAGTTGTGCTGCTATCGATTCGGCTGCAGGGAAATTTGCGGGAACGGCCGCAAGCAACCGCTTGATGTTGAACAATCTCGCACCTCGGTTTCAGGTCCATACACCGTATGGACAGGATTCGCAGCATCTTTGAGATAACCCGGAGTCGCTTTCAGCAGGTCCGCCATGACCGACGAGGGTGCGGGCGCGGCGACCTGTACTCACCGTCTCAACTGCAATGCCCGACCATTCAAGAGTCCTGCCGCAACATCGACACGAGTGCTCGCTCCCCGGCCACCAGGTCGTCGACAGTGTCCGTCGTGAGGTCGTCGGTACCGGCCAGAACACAGTCGGCGAGGGCCAGGAATTCGCTGAGGCCTCGTTGAATGACGCCGAGCCAGGGGTCCTGCCGCGACTGCTCGACGGCACGGAAACCCGTTTGCGCCAGAACATCCGAACCAGACGGAAGTGCCGGGACGGTCACCGAGAGGCTCTGTACGTCACGTGCCCACATCACGTCGCCGAGAACAGCGGCGACGACATCGGTGATCGGGTCGAGCGCGTCGGCAAGTTCGGCCCCCGGTAGCCGCAGAGTGAGTGTGTCGCCTTCCGCATCTGAGTCGCGGATCGACTCCAACTCTAAACCCGTCGCGTCGGATACCGACACTGCCTGTCGCTGAACGAATTCGAGCGACCCGTCGGTGAATCCGGCGCTGTTCACCGACGTTAGCAGGTCGTCGAGCAGCGCCAACCGGGCGGCGTTCTCCCCCTTCCACCACGTGGTTACTCGCTCACTATTGTCGGGCTGCTCGACCCCTCGTGTCGGCATGTGCCCGACCGCCCACTGTCGGAGTGTGCTGTGATCCCTCCCGGCGTTTC
>NZ_LIYC01000016.1:0-103080 GCF_001418765.1 Gordonia sp. HS-NH1 | reverse complement strand
TCAGGGAGCAAAGGACCTGCAGCTCACTCGAATCAGGGAGCAAAGGACCTGTAGCTCATTCGGATCAGGGAGCGGGGTGACGCTCGCAAGCTCGCTCCTCAGGGAGCGGGAGTTCTGCGGTCAGCCGTCAGGAACAGGCCGCGATGACCAGTTCTTTCACGCGAGCCGGGTCTGCCTGTCCGCGAGTCGCTTTCATGACATCGCCGACGATCTTGCCGGCGGCCTGGACTTTTCCGCCGCGGATCTTCTCGGCGATGTCGGGGTTCGCGGCGAGGGCGTCGTCGACGGCCTTCTGGAGAGCGGAGTCGTCGCGAACCACCTCGAGACCGCGGTCGGCGACGATCTGTGCGGGTTCACCCGCACCGTCGAGGACGGCGGTCGCGACCTGCTGCGCGAGCTTGGTGGTGAGCTTGCCCTCGTCGACCATCCCGATGATCTCGGCGACCTGGCCGGGCGTGATGGGCAGGTCGGCGAGTTCCACTCCACGCGAGTTCGCTTGCTGCGCAAGGAAGGACACCCACCATCCGCGTGCGGCCTCGGGTGATGTCCCGGCGTCGACGGTGGCGATGATGAGGTCGACCGCGCCGACGTTGACGAGGTCACGCATCACCTCGTCGGACACTCCCCACTCCTCCTGGATGCGGGCACGACGCAGCCACGGCAGTTCCGGCAGGGTTGCTCGGAGTTCCTCGATCCACGCCGAGTCCGGCTGCACCGGCGGCAGATCCGGCTCCGGGAAGTAGCGGTAGTCCTCCGCGGTCTCCTTGCGACGGCCGGCCGAGGTGGTGCCGTCGGTCTCGTGGAAATGCCGCGTCTCCTGGACGATCTCACCCCCGGCCCGCAGGATGGCGCCCTGGCGGCGCATCTCGTGACGGACGGCCACCTCGACGCTCTTGAGCGAGTTGACGTTCTTGGTCTCGGTGCGGGTGCCGAACTCGGTGGCGTCCTTCGTCTTCAGCGACAGGTTGACGTCACAGCGCATCGACCCCTGGTCCATGCGGACGTCCGACACGTCCAGCGATTTGAGCAGATCACGCAGCGCCGACACATACGCCCTGGCGACCTCCGGTGCACGTTCCCCGGCGCCCTCGATGGGCCGCGTGACGATCTCGACAAGCGGCACGCCGGCGCGGTTGTAGTCGAGCAGCGAGTGACTGGCCCCGTGGATCCGGCCCGTGGACCCGCCGATGTGCAGAGACTTTCCGGTGTCCTCCTCCATGTGGGCGCGCTCGATCTCCACCCGCCATGTGGTGCCGTCACCGAGCACGACGTCGAGGAAACCGTCGTAGGCGATCGGCTCGTCGTACTGCGAGATCTGGTAGTTCTTCGGCTGATCCGGGTAGAAGTAGTTCTTCCGCGCGAAGACACTCGACGGCCGGATGGCGCAGTTGAGTGCCAGGCCGATGCGGATCGCGGACTCGATGGCCTTGGCGTTGGCGACCGGGAGCGAGCCGGGGAGGCCGATGCACACCGGGCAGACCTGGGTGTTGGGGTCGGCGCCGAACTCGGTGGGGCACCCGCAGAACATCTTGGTCGCGGTGCCCAGCTCGACGTGCACCTCGAGGCCCATCACCGGATCGAAACCGGCGAGGACGTCGTCGTAGTCCAACAGGTCGACGGCTGCGGAAGTCATGGCAGTCAGTTTATGCGGCGATATCCCAGGGGCACGTTCAGGGTGATCACCGATGCCGGAAAGGTGCGCCCGCTCGTAGCGTCGACGACATCGACGGACAACGTCGCAACGGACGCCCACCCAGGAGGACGAGATGACCACCCCACAACCCGCCTACACCGGCCCACGCCTGATGCGTTCACGCACCAATTCCTGGCTGGGCGGTGTGTGCGGCGGCATCGCCGAACGCTGGGGCTGGGACCCGACGCTCGTCCGCGTCCTGTTCATCCTGTCGATGCTGCTGCCGGGACCCCAGGTGCTGCTCTACCTGGCACTCTGGATCATCATCCCGCGCGAGCCCGCCGCGACGGCCGCGCCCGTCGCCTGACGCGGCCACCGAGCTCAACCGAAGATGACCCGGATCTCCTTGTACTGATCCAGCGGCACGGTCTTGAGTTCGCCGAGCGCCTCGTCGAAGGTGATCCGCGCGATCTCGGTGCCGTGCAGGGCGACCATCTGCCCCCAGCCCTTCTCGGCGACGAGGTCGGCGGTCGCCATCCCCATCCGTGTCGCCAGGACCCGGTCGTAGGCCGACGGCACCCCGCCGCGCTGGATGTGCCCGAGAACGGTGGCGCGGGTCTCGATGCCGGTCCGCTCCTCGATGAGCGGGGCGAGCACCTCGGCCACACCGCCGAGCCGGGGGCGGTTGAAGCCGTCGAGGCCCTTGGTGGAGTGGGCCTCCTTCATCTCCGGGAGGGTGAAGCCCTCGGCGACGACGACCATCGGTGAACGGCCGCGCGACTTGACGCTGGTGACCCAGGCGCAGATCTGGTCGAGGCTCTCCGGATTCTCGGGGATCAGGATCACGTGCGCGCCGCCCGCGATCCCGGAGTGCAGGGCGATCCAGCCGGCGTGGCGGCCCATCACCTCGAGCACCATGCACCGCTTGTGCGAATTGCCGGTGGTGCGAAGCCGGTCGATGGCCTCGGTGGCGATCTCCACGGCCGTGTTGAACCCGAAGGTGTAGTCGGTGGCGGCGATGTCGTTGTCGATGGTCTTGGGAACCCCGACGATGTTGATGCCGTCGTCGAACAGTCTCTTCGACGCCGCCGCGGTGCCCTCGCCGCCGATCGCGATCACGCCGTCGATCTCGAGGTTCTTCAGAACCTTCTTGATGTTCTCGGGTCCGCCGTCGGGTTCGGAGTAGGGACCGAACCGGCTCGTGCCCAGGATGGTGCCGCCCTGATTGGACAGGCCGCGTACCGTCGACCGGTTCAGTTCGACGATGTCGCCGTAGACGAGTCCGGCCCAGCCGTCCCGGAACCCGACGAACTCGTGGCCGTACACGGTCTCACCTTTGAGCACTGCGCCGCGGATCACCGCGTTCAGTCCGGGGCAGTCTCCCCCGGACGTCAGAATGCCGAACCTCTTGGCCATCTGGTGAGACCACCCTCCCTGTCGTCATCCGTCGAACCTGCGTCATCTCCGGAGCCTTGACGTCATCTCCGGGGACACGGCCGGTGCCGAGCACGCGGCACGAACATCCCCAATCTAGTGCCCCGGTGAGCCGGGCGCTGGCCGCGAAATCACTTGATGCCGTTCTCGTAGGCGAACACGACCGCCTGGGCTCGGTCCCGGAGTCGGAGTTTGTTCAGGAGGCTGCTCACGTGCGTCTTGACCGTCTGTTCGGTGACGAACAGGTCGGCACCGATCTCTGCGTTGGACTTGCCGTCCGCCACCAGATCGAGGACCTCGCGTTCCCTCGGGGTCAGGGTGTCGAGCTTGTCGTCCCGCGACGGTCGACGACGGTTGGCGGTGACCTCGGTGATCAGGCGCCGCGTGATCGACGGCGCCAGCAACGCCTCGCCCGCGGCCACCACCCGCACCGCCCGCACCAGCTCGTCGGCGGGTGCGTCCTTGAGCAGGAAGCCCGAGGCACCGATCCGCAGGGCTTCGTACACGTAGTCGTCGATGTCGAAGGTCGTGAGCATCAGCACACGCGTGGGCGGTTCCGACGACGACGAGAGGATCTGTTCGGCCGCCCACAAACCGTCCTTGCGCGGCATGCGCACATCCATCAGGACGACGTCGGGACGGACGCGGCGACACACCTCGACGGCCTCGACCCCGTCGGCGGCGTCGCCGAGGACCGAGAGATCGGGCTGCGCGGCGAGCAGAGCCGAAAAGCCCTGACGCACCATGGCCTGGTCATCTGCGATGACTACGGTGATCGGCACGCCGTTACGCTACCGTCGTCGCGACCGCGGCTCACCGGAACCCGACGAGGTCACGATCGGCTCGGGAACGACGACCTCACGTCGCGGCGACGCCGGGATTCGGGCGCGTACCTCAAATCCCCCGGCCGGGGTCGGCGAGGCGATGAGCGAACCGCCCACTGCCTGAGCACGATCGATCATCCCGGGGATACCCACACCACTCCCACCGATCTGCAGCGGCTCGGCGGTCGCGGCAGTGTTGACGACGGCGACGTCGACGAGGCCGTCGTCGGTCCGCGACACCTCGACGTCCACGCGTCCGCCGGGGGCGTGTCGGGTCGCGTTGGCCAGCGACTCCTGCACGATTCGATAGATCACCAGGGCAGCCGATTCACCGACCTCGTCCGCGTCGACGTCGAGTACGAGCGCGACCTCGGCGCCGGCGCGTCGTGTCTCGGCGACCAGCGAATCGAGTTCGCCCAGGCCCGGATTCGGTGCCGGCGAGGCGTCCGTACCCTCGACGCGCAGGACCCCGAGCAGTTGCCGGACCTCATCGAGGGACGTACGTGCCGCGTCGGCGATCGCCTCGAATTCCGCTGCGGCCGAGGGACTCACATCAGGCAGGCGATATCTCGCGGTCTGCGACATCACCACCACCATCGACATCCGGTGGGCGACCACGTCGTGCAGGTCCCGGGCGATGCGCGCCCGCTCCTGGAGCACGGCTGCCTCTGCTTCGGCGGCCTCGGTCTGCTCGGTGCGAACCGCCAGCTGCCGGCGCGAGGCCATCAGGCCGCGCAACAACGCGACCACGACCGCGAGCACGGAGATCCCGAAGACCCACCCGACGCGCGCGGTCGGCTGCACGGCGAACGCGATGACGATGGAGGTCGAGACCCAGACCACCGGAATCCACCGCAGCGGGCACTTGAGAAAGGCCATGAACGTGAGGACCAGCAGTTCGATGAGATGGGTCACCTGGATCGTCAGCTCCCACGTACCCCGAACCGGGACGACGATGCCGATCAGTTGCGCGGAGACCACCGAGATCGCCCATCCCAGCAGCGGGGCCGACCACGCGAGGGCGATCGGCAGGGCGGCGAAGGCGGCGACCACGGGAAGCACGAACACCGGCATGGAGTGGGTGATGGGCAGTGTCGGCCAGGCGACCGAGTACATGACGAGCGCCACGAACAGGAAGAACCAGTTCAGGCGCGACGAGAAGTAGTGCCGCACCGCGGGGTCCTGGGCCACGGGTGCGGTCGACACCCATTCCAGTGAGGACGCCCCCACCGCGCGGAGCTTCTTGCGGTATCCGAACATGCACTCACCCTAGGCCCGCCGACGACCCGAAGACCTCATACTTTCGAGGGAGACTACCCGATACCGGCGTACGGGTCCGGCGCCGGCGGACCGGCCTGGGGACGACCTCGGACGGCTCCGCGGAGCGATGTGCCGGTTGGGTCCGACCTCATAGCGTCGATGACCATGACCGGATCACAGGATTTCCGAAAACCACCTTTGGACAACGGCTTCCACGGTTCCCTCGATTCCTTCGCACCGGACCGCCGGCGGCGCTCGCACTGGTGGGCCGCGATGCTCACCCTCACCGCGCTCCTCGCCGGGCAGTGGGTCTCGACCGCGCACGCCGTGGCGGGTCCGCTTCTCGGAGCGACGAGCACGTCGGTGGCGGCGCCATCGGACGATGCGCACAACCCCTACGCGGCCGCGGTCGTCGCCCTCGTGGGACCGCACCCGGCCACCGCGGTGACGCTCCTTCCTCCGACCTTCGTCGTGGCGCAGGGGTACTCGCCCCGAATCGTCGACGGATACCCGGTCGACCCGGACGGGGACTGCTCGTCACCGGTCCCCCTGCCGGCGCAGTTCACATCCCTGTGTCGCACCCATGATCTCGGCTACGACCTGCTGCGGGCGGCCGAGCGAGACGGTGCACCGCTCGGCGCGTGGGCCCGGATCGCGCTGGACCGCATGCTGATCGACCGGATGTACGCCTCCTGCGGCTCGCCCGCCTGCACGATCGCCGCGCACGGGGCCCGCATCGGGCTGGCGTGGAACACCTGGCGTCAGTACGGCGGTCCCCCGGCCCGGGGTGAGTCGCTGCCCGCGCTGGTCGGCACGACCATCGAGCGCGCCCTGGTCGACCCCGACGAGTACGAGGTGCGGCGATGACGTCGCACCGGGACGCGCGGTGGTTGCGCGACAGCACTTTCCGATCGTGGCCGCACCCGGCCGTCAGTGTCGCCGCCACGCTCGGCCACCTCGTCGCGCTCTACCCGGGCACACTGCCACGCGACGCGACGACGACGGCGATCCTGACCGTTCTGCTCAGCGCTCTGGGAGCGTGCACCGGCATGATTCTCGCGCGGCGTACCCGTCGGCAGCCGGAGGAACAGGCCCGGCGCGTCGTCTTCGGCTCGTGCGTGGTGATCCTCGGATGCGCGGTCGGCGTGGCGCTCTGGTGGCAGAACCTCATCCGGTCGGCGGTCGACGCCGTACCCGCGGGCCTCGGGTGGTGCGCTGCGGCGACGTTGCCGTCCGCGCTGATCGTGGCGGCGATCGTGGCCGTCCCGCGGATCACCGCGATGGCCGCCGCCGGTGGCCTCGCACTCACGGCCGGACTGCTGGCGCCCGCCGACGCCGGGGCCGACGGGCAGCCGTTGCCGGTCTCGTCGTCGGCGCAGCAGGATTCGCGCATCGTGCTGCGCGGCGAGCTCAGGGACGGCCGATTCGACGATGCCGCAGCGGAACTGACGCGGACGTGGGCGGTGTCGGACGGACCTTCGGCGCGCGCGGTCGTGGTCGCGGTGCCGACCGGATCGGGGTGGGTCGATTCCGCAGCCGTCGACGGTTACGCCAGCCGTTTCGCCGGCGATGTCCGGGTTCTCACCCTCCCGTACGCCCAGGTGCCGTCCTGGCAGGCCTTCCTGTCCGACCGGACCAGGGCCGCGGAATCGGCGATCGCCGTGGTGTCGGCGCTGGCGACCGTTCTCGATCGTGTGCCCGAGCACGAACGTCCGCGAGTGGTTCTCTACGGGCAGAGTCTCGGCGCCGTGGGTGCCGACGCCGCCCGGGTGTGGCTGGAGAACGAGCATCCCGCGCTGCTCGACGAGACCGTGCTGGTCGCGCCGCCGGCGGGCACCGTCGCCGCGGTGTCCCGTACCCCGAGAGCGGTCCTCGCCAATTCCAGCGATCCGGTCGTGCGCTGGTCGTTCGCCGAACTGTGGCGACCGCACCGGGCGACCGGCGACACCCACATCCGTGGTCCGCGGGTTCCCGACGCACCGTGGCTACCCGTGGTCAGCTTCGTGCAGACGAGCATCGACCTGCTCGGCGCGCTCGACGGGGCGGCCGGCGTCGGCCACCGATACGGGACGGAACAGGCCGGGCCGCCACATCCGTTGCGCGGCTGACGGTCCGCCGGCCGGCACACCGATGAGCCGTGCAGTGCCGGTCAGACGATCGGGCCGCGAGCCGCTTCGTAGGAGGCGCCGACCCGGTACAGGCGGTCGTCGGCAAGGGCGGGAGCCATGATCTGCAGACCGACGGGCATCCCGTCATCGACCGACAGGCCCGAGGGCACCGACATCGAGCCGATGCCGGCGAGGTTCACCGGCAGCGTGCACAGATCGAACAGGTACATCGCGAGCGGATCGTCGACCTTCTCCCCGATCGGGAACGCGGTGGTCGGCGTGGTCGGCGAGATCAGCACGTCCACCTTCTCGAAAGCCGTGGCGAAGTCGCGCGATATCAGGGTGCGGACCTTCTGCGCCTGACCGTAGTACGCGTCGTAGTAACCCGACGACAAGGCGTAGGTGCCGATCATGATGCGGCGCTTGACCTCTGGGCCGAAGCCGGCTTCGCGGGACAGCGCCATGACCTCGTCGGCGGAATGCGAACCGTCGTCGCCGACACGCAACCCGTAGCGCATCGCGTCGAACCGTGCGAGGTTCGACGACACCTCCGACGGGAGGATCAGGTAGTACGCGCCGAGCGCGTAGGTGAAGTGCGGGCAGCTCACCTCGATGACCTCGGCGCCACGCTCGGTGAGCAACTTCACGGCCTGGTGGAAGGAGTCGAGTACGCCCGACTGGTAACCCTCGCCCTGCAGTTCGGTGACGACACCGATCTTCACGCCCTTGAGGTCCTGCTCGGCGCCCTCGCGGGCGGCCGCGACGACGTCGGGTACCGGGACGTTGATCGACGTCGAGTCGCGCGGGTCGTGCCCGGCGATGACCTCGTGCAGCATCGCGGTGTCGAGAACCGTGCGGCCACACGGGCCGCCCTGGTCGAGTGACGACGCGCAGGCGACGAGGCCGTAGCGCGAGACGGTGCCGTAGGTCGGCTTGACGCCGACGGTCGCGGTGACCGCGGCCGGCTGGCGGATGGAGCCGCCGGTGTCGGTGCCGATCGCCAGCGGGGCCTCGTACGACGCCAGTGCCGCCGCGCTACCGCCACCCGAGCCGCCCGGGATCTTGGTGAGATCCCACGGGTTCCGGGTCAACTGGTACGCCGAGTTCTCGGTCGAGCTGCCCATGGCGAACTCGTCCATGTTGGTCTTGCCCAGGATCGGGATGCCCGCGGCGCGAAGACGTTCGGTGACCGCCGCGTCGTAGGGCGGAACCCATCCCTCGAGGATCTTGGAGCCGCAGGTCGTCGGCGCGTCGGTGGTGGTGAAGACGTCCTTGAGTGCGATGGGCACACCCGCGAGCGCCGATGGGGTCTCGCCGGCGGCGATCGCATCGTCGGCCGCCTTGGCGGCGACCAGAGCTTCGGCACCGCTCACATGCAGGAACGCGCCGAGCTGGTCGTCGATCTCGGCGATGCGGTCGAGATGGGCCTGGGTGACCTCCACCGAGCTGACCTCGCGCGCGCCGATCTTGGTGGCGAGTTCGGCGGCGGACAACCCGGTCAGATCACCAGCGGGACGCGGGGTTGCGGCACTGGACTCGGGACTCACTGTTCTTCTCCCAGGATCTGCGGGACGGCGAAACGGTCCTGCTCCACCGCCGGTGCACCGGACAGGGCGGCGTCGGTCGTCAGCCCGGGGACCACGACATCCGGACGCAGCACATTCGCGAGTTCGGCCGGGTGAGCGGTACCGGGCACGTCGTCGGCTGCCACCTCCGACACCGACGCGACGTGAGTCAGGATCGAGTCCAGCTGCTCGGCGTAGACATCGAGTTCGTCCTCGCTCAGGGCCAGTCGTGACAATCGCGCCAGATGCGCGACCTCATCCCGCGATATGGACTTCGGTTCGCCAGCCACTGCAGCGTCCTTCCTCACATCACTGTTCGTTCATCTGTCGTCATCTGTGCTCGCCTCATCGCGTCGTCGACACGGCTCGCACAACGTCTCCAGACTATGGGAACCCACGAGAGGGACTCACCCCAGCCACCGGTTGCGCCGCGGGCGCTGCGCGCGGCACGCACGCGGGTGCGAGAATGTCGCACGTGTCCTACCTGTTGCGGGTCTACCTCGAAGACCGGCCGGGCAGCCTCGGCGTGCTCGCCGTGCAGCTCGGCTCGGTCGGTGCAGACATCCTGTCACTCGAGGTCGTCGAGCGCGGCAACGGCTACGCCGTGGACGATCTCGTCGTCGAGGTGGCGCCCGGTTCGCTTCCCGACAGCCTGATCACCGCGGCGGAGAAGGTCAACGGTGTCCGCGTCGACTCGATCCGGCCCTACTCCGGTGTCCTGGACACCCACCGCGAACTCGAGCTGGTCGACCGGGTGGCCACCGCCGGTCGTGACCGGCTACAGGTCCTCGTGGACAACGCACCTCGGGTGCTGCGCGTCTCGTGGGCGATGGTGATCACCCCCGCCAGCGGCGGCGTGCTGCAACTCTTCGGCTCATCTGGAGCCCCGGAGACCCCGTTGACCAGGGCCGACTGGCTTCCTCTGGAGAGAGCGACCGAGCTCGACGCCGAGGGTGACTGGGTTCCGGGTGCGTGGCAGGAGATGGACACCCGCCTTGCCGCGGCGCCGCTGGGTTCGGAGTCGAAGGCGATCCTGCTCGGACGCATCGGCGGGCCGGACTTCCGGCCGTCGGAGGTCGCCCGGCTCGGTTACCTCGCCGGGATCGTCAGCACCGTCCTACGCGCCGAGAGTTAGTCCCGACGGTCGTCGGGCATCATGGACATATGACGTCCATCACGCTGGTACAGGGCGACATCACGACGCAGTCCGTCGACGCGATCGTCAATGCCGCCAATTCCACCCTGCTCGGTGGCGGCGGGGTCGACGGCGCGATCCACCGGCGCGGCGGCCCGGCGATCCTCGCGGAGTGCAAGGAGCTACGCGCGGGCTCCTACCGCCGCGGACTGCCGGTCGGCGAGGCGGTGGCCACCACCGCGGGAGACCTGCCTGCGCGCTGGGTCATCCACACTGTCGGACCGGTCCACTCCTACGACGAGGACCGCTCCGCCCTCCTCGTCTCCTGTTACCGCGAATCACTCCGTGTCGCAACCGAACTCGGGGCCACCACGATCGCCTTCCCGGCGATCTCGACCGGCGTCTACGGCTGGCCGATGGAGGACGGCGCCCGCAAGGCGGTCGACACGGTCCGTGCCGCGGTGCCGGACACCTCGATCGAGGAGGTCCGGTTCGTCCTCTTCGACCAGCGCGCCTACCGCGCGTTCGAGGCCGCACTGGCCTGATCGGTCACTCCGGGCTGCCGGTCTCCAGCAATTTCTTGAACGCGTCCTCGTCCAGCACCGGCACGCCGAGCTGTTCGGCCTTGTCGGCCTTGGTGCCCGGCGACTCCCCCACCACCACGTAGTCGGTCTTCTTCGACACCGAACCCGACGCCTTGCCACCGCGCTGCAGGATTGCCTCCTTGGCGCCGTCGCGCGAGAAGTCCACCAGCGATCCGGTCACGACGATCGTCTTGCCCTCGAGGGTCCGCGGGATCGACTCGTCCCGCTCGTCTTCCATGGAAACGCCTGCGGCGCGCCATTTCTCGACGATGTCCCGATGCCAGTCGACGGTGAACCAGTCGTGTATGGACTGCGCGAGGGTCATCCCCAGCCCTTCGACGCCGGCGAGCTGGTCGATGTCGGCGGCCTCGATCGCCTCGAGCGAACCGAACTCGGTGGCCAGGGCCCGGGCCGCGGTGGGCCCGACATGGCGGATCGACAGCCCGACCAGCACGCGCCACAACGCCACGTCCTTGGCCTTGTCGAGGTTCGCCAGCAGCCTCTTGCCATTCGCCGAGAGCGCCCCCGCCTTGGTGGTGAACAGGTCGGTGCGGACCAGATCGTCGGCGGTCAGCGAGAAGAGATCACCCTCGTTGGTGAGCACACCCGCCGACAGCAGGGCCGACGCGGCTTCGTAACCGAGCGCCTCGATGTCGAAGGAGCCCCGGCCGGCGAGATGGAAGAGCCGCTCGCGCAGCTGAGCCGGGCAGCTCTCCTGGTTCGGGCAGCGGAGGTCGGCGTCGCTCTCCTTCTCCGGTCGCAGCGGCGTCTGGCATGCCGGACACAGCTCCGGCATCTCGAACTCGACCTCGGTGCCGCCGCGTAGATCGACGACGGGCCCGAGGACCTCGGGGATCACGTCGCCCGCCTTGCGGATGGTGACGGTGTCGCCGATCAGCACGCCCTTGCGCTTGACCTCCGAACCGTTGTGCAGGGTCGCACGCGAGACCGTGGATCCGGCGACGAGCACGGGTTCGAGGACCGCGAAAGGGGTGACGCGGCCGGTGCGCCCGACGTTGACCTGAATGTCGGAGAGCTTGGTGGTGGCTTCCTCGGGCGGGTACTTGTAGGCGATCGCCCACCGCGGCGCCCGCGAGGTGGAACCGAGGCGTCGCTGCACCCCGAAGTCGTCGACCTTGACCACGATGCCGTCGATCTCGTGCTCGACGTCGTGGCGGTGCTCGCCCCAGTAGGTGATCTTGTCGATGATCTCCTCGGCGCCGGACACCTTGGTGGTGTGGGTCGACACCGGCAGACCCCAGGCGCCGAGCGCCAGGTAGGCGTCGTGCAGGGATGCCGGGCGCCAGCCCTCCGTGTGCCCGATGCCGTGGCAGATCATCCGCAGCCTGCGACGGGCCGTGATCTGCGGGTTCTTCTGGCGTAGCGATCCGGCGGCCGAGTTGCGCGGATTCGCGAAGGGCGCCTTGCCCTCCGCCACGAGCGAGGCGTTCAGCGCCTCGAAGTCCTCCACGCGGAAGAAGACCTCGCCACGCACCTCGAGGACGTCGGGGATCGGGTACTCCGCGGACTCGGTCAGGCGCATCGGGATGTCGTCGATGGTGCGCGCGTTGAGGGACACGTCCTCGCCGGTCCGGCCGTCGCCACGGGTGACACCCCGCTCGAGGACTCCGTTGCGGTAGACCAGCGCGAGGGCCACCCCGTCGATCTTGAGTTCACACAGGAAGTCGGCCCTGGCCCCGGCGTCGGCGAACACCCGGTCGACCCAGGTGCGCATCTCGTCGTGGTCGAAGACGTTGTCCAGCGACATCATTCGCTCGAGGTGGTCGACCGGGGAGAACGCCGTCGAGAAGCCGCCACCGACGAGCTTGGTGGGTGAGTCGGCGGTCGCGAGTTCCGGGTGCGCGTCCTCGAGTGACTGCAGACGCCGCAGGAGCAGATCGAACTCGCCGTCGGTGATGATCGGCGCGTCCTTGACGTAGTAGCGGAACTGGTGCTCGCGGATCTCCTCGGCGAGGGCGGTCCACTCCTCGCGCAGATCGCTCTCGGGTCCCGACTGCTCGGTGACCGGCTGACCCGACTCCGTTGTTTCTGCCACGTTCCGAGGGTATCGGAGCGTTAGGACAGGTCTTGCAGGTCTTGACCCTTCGTGACGCTCGCACGCTCGCTCCTCAGGGAGCAGGAGACACACCCGCACGCTCGCTCCTCAGGGAGCAGGAGACACACCCGCACGCTCGCCCCTCAGGGAGCAGCAGACACACCCGCACGCTCGCTCCTCAGGGAGCAGAGCGGCGTCACACCCCCGCCCCCTGAGGAGCCCCGGAGCTTGCGGAGGGGCGTCACGAAGGGTCCAGCTTCGCCAGCGACCGCTTCGGTGCGATCTGGCGGTAGCTCGTGTCGAGGAGTTCGGCGACCTCGTCCCAGTCGGTGTCGTCGTCGAGGATCAGGCCCACCCAGCCGGCGGGGCCGAGGTAGGCGGGCAGGAAGAATCGCGGATCGTCCAGCAGGGCGGGCCGTTCGGAGTCGTCGGCGAGGACCAGGATCGATTGGTCGTGACGGATCTTGCTGCCCTTGACCCCGCCGCCGTAGTTGCCGAACATCTTGCCGCAGCGGAAGGTCGGGCGGCCGTGCGCGACGACCTCGGTCGCGTCGGGCAGCGCGAGCGCGATCGTCCGTACGCGGACCAGGTAGGGGTCCGCGTCGTCGAACATGATCGGGTGCGGCATACCGACGAGGATAGGTCTGCGAGGTCGGGCCTGCAGGGGTTTCAGAGTGCCGACGGATCGCTGCCGAGTAGCTGACCGGCTTTCGCGGTGACCGCCAGCGCCGTCTTGGCCCAGCTCGTCGACGCGCCGGCCAGACCGCAGGTCGGGGTCACGATGATGTTGTCCGACAACACTTTCCGGCTCAGACCGATGCGATCGGTGAGCGCGGCGAGTTCGGTCGCCACGTGTTCGGCGGCCAACGGGCGATCGGGTGCGGTCGACGGCACGCGTCCCGCGAGCAGCACGCCGCCGCGATCGACGAGCATGCCGATGCCGTCGAGATCGGCCGGGGAGGGCTTGGTCAGGTCGATCGAATAGCCGACGCCGGGAAGGTGTTCGATCAGTTCCCATCGCGGTCTGCCGCAGTCGTGCAGGATCACCGGTGCGCCGACATGGTCGATGAGTTCGGTGAGTGCACGGGCCACCTCGACCACCGGTATCGCCCGGATGGGGTCGAAGCGCGTCAGCGGCTTCACCGTGCCGTCGATGACCTGACCGATCATCGGCTCGTCGAGCTGGACCACCACGCGCGCGCCGAGCCGGCGTTGTACCTCGGCGACGTGCGCGCGCACGCCCTCGGCCGTCGACTCGACGATGTCGCGGACCGCGCCATGATCCTTGAGGACTCGCTGCCCGTTTGCCAGCTCGACCGACGCCGACGTGGTGAACGGACCGGCGACCTGCACCTTGAACGGGCGTCCGGTGCCGACGAAACCCGCGGTCTCCCAGAGCTCCTCGACGACGTCGAGGTCCTCGGCGAGGAGGTCGGATGCACGCCGTGCCAGGCGGGAGTGGCGTTGCGCGAGACGGTATCCCCACGTCGCGGTGTCCATCGGCAGATCGACGAGGATCGCCGCCATCCGGCCGATCAGATCCGAGCCGATACCTCGGCCGGGGAGTTCGACGAGGTGTGTGAGGTCGAGTTCGCCGTTGACCACCTCGGCCGCGGCTCGCGCGTCGGTGCCCGGCATCGATCCCACACCGGTGCCCACACCGGTGGGCAGAGCCGATGATCCGGTCACGGAGTCGGCACGACAGTCGGCTGCGACGAGGTGGTGGCGATCCGCCCGCACCCGACGACCTGGTCGCCGCGCCGGGCATCGGGCAGGTACAGCACCGCGGCCTGACCGCGGGCGACGCCGGTGAGTGGCTCCTGCAGGACGATCTCGATACCTGGTCCCCCGTCGATCGTGGTCGCGGTCGCGCGCACCGGCGCGAGTCCGCCGTGGGCGCGGACCTGCACCATCGCGTCGAAGGGCTCGCCGGGAGTGACACCCGAGGTCCAGACCGCGCGGGTGGCGGTGATCCCCCAGACCTGCAGGTCGGCTGCCGTCCCGACGGTGACCGTCCCCGAATCGGGATCGATCTCGGTGACATAGCGCGGCTTGCCGTCGGCGGCGGGCGCGTCGACCCCGAGGCCCTTGCGCTGACCGATGGTGAAACCGTGGACTCCGTCGTGCTCGGCGAGACGCTCACCCGACGCCGCGTCCACGATCGCCCCCGGCCGAACACCGATGCGGGCACCGAGGAACGCGCGGGTGTCGCCGCTCGGGATGAAGCAGATGTCGTGGGAGTCCGGCTTGTCCGCGACGGCCAGCCCGCGGCGGGCCGCCTCGGCTCGGATTTCGGTCTTCGGGGTGTCGCCGATCGGGAACATCGCCCGCGACAACTGATCACGCGTCAGGACGGCGAGCACATACGACTGGTCCTTGTCGGCGTCGACCGCACGCCGTAGCTCCCCGTCGACGAGCTGGGCATAGTGGCCGGTGGCCAGCGCGTCGAAACCGAGGGCGACCGCCTTGTCGGCGAGGGCCGCGAACTTGATCTTCTCGTTGCACGTCAGGCACGGGTTCGGTGTGCGTCCGGCCGCGTAGGCCTCGACGAACTCGTCGATCACATCGTCTTTGAAGCGGTCGGCGAAATCCCAGACGTAGAACGGGATTCCGAGGACATCGGCCGCCCGGCGGGCGTCGGAGGCGTCCTCACGTGAACAGCATCCGCGCGACCCCGTGCGCAGCGCACCCGGAGCCGTTGACAGCGCCAGATGAACACCGACCACCTCGTGACCGGCCTCGACCGCTCGTGCCGCGGCGACCGCCGAGTCGACGCCGCCACTCATCGCCGCCAGTACTCGCATCAGGAGATCCTTCCGCCGGGGACCGATACCAGGCCCGCGGCTCGTGCCCGGTCGACGACCCCGTCGATGACCGCGGCGACCGCGTCGATGTCGGCGTCGGTGGTGGTGTGGCCGAGGGAGAACCGCAACGACGACCGTGCGTCGGCCATGTCCAGCCCCATCGCGAGGAGCACATGACTGGCCTGCGCCACCCCGGCGGTGCAGGCCGATCCGGTCGAGCATTCGACGCCCTTGGCGTCGAGGAGCATCAGCAACGAGTCACCCTCGCACCCGGCGAACGACACGTGCACGTTGCCCGGGAGGCGGCCGGCACCGTCGGCCCCGTTGCGCACCGCTCCGTCCACGCCGAGCAGGACCTCGGTCAACCGGGTCTGCAGCGCCCGCAGGTGGGCGGTGTTGGTGTCCAGGTTCTGCACGCACCACGACAGCGCGGCGGCCATGCCGACCGCGCCGGCGACGTCCTGCGTTCCCGACCGGACGTCGCGTTCGTGGCCGCCGCCGTGCAGCAGCGGCACACACCCGACGTCCCGACCGAGCAGCAGGGCGCCGACACCCTGCGGCCCGCCGAACTTGTGGGCGGCCAGGCTGAGCGCCGAGAGGCCGCTGGCCGCGAAATCGACCGGCAGATGGCCGACGGCCTGGATCGCGTCGGAATGCACGGGGATGCCGAACTCGGACCCGAGCGCGGCGATCTCGGTGATCGGCTGGATCGTGCCGACCTCGTTGTTGGCCCACATGACCGAGATGAGAGCGGTCTCGTCCGCGTGCGCCTCGAGCTCGGCACGCAGGTCGGCCGGCGAGATCACACCGTCGGCATCGACGGGTAGCAGTACGAGATCGGCGCCGGCCTCGTCGGCGAGCCACTGAGCGGGGTCGAGGACGGCATGGTGTTCGACCGCGGAGGTGATGATCCGGCGACGGCGCGGGTCGGCGTTCCGCCGGGACCAGTAGATGCCCTTGACCGCCAGGTTGTCGGACTCCGTCCCGCCCCCGGTGAACACGACCTCGGACGGCCGGGCGCCGACAGCCGCGGCGATGGCCTCGCGCGCCTCCTCGAGCCGACGGCGCGCGGTGCGGCCGGATCCGTGCAGCGACGAGGCGTTACCCGGTTGGGCGAAGACGGCCGTCATCGCCTCGACGGCTTCGGGCAGCATCTGCGTCGAAGCGGCGTGATCGAGGTAGACAGGCGCCTTCACGGGCGGTCGGCTTGGCACGGGCATCGCTAGCAAGGATAAACGCGCGTAGGTCGCCGACAAATTCCGCGATCGGGCCGCCGATCGCCGGCCTGCCGACCCGGTAGCGGCCGCACGACGCCGAACGCGCACGTCGGGAGGTGTGAGGCCACTCCGGCGACCGGTCGCGCTCAGACCCGCTCGAGATAGAAGTACAGGTGACGGCCGTCGATGACGCCGCCCTTACCGTTCATGATCCCCATCACCGTGGTGTCGTCGACCCGCTTGAAGTGGTCGATGACCGGCTGGCCGTCGTAGACCATCGACGCGGTGATCTCGCCGCGGAACTCGATCGCCCACAGGCTCGCCTCGCCCTTGCCGAGCTTCGTGTTGGAGAAGAGATTGCCGTTGTCGTCACGGCACACCAGAGGCTGGACGTCGCTGCGCGAGGTGAAGGTCTTGCCGAACCAGTTGGCCTTGGCGAGCGTGCCGTTGATGGCGTGCCCGGTGGTGAACTCGCCACCCTTCCAGGCGCCGAGCATCTCCTCGGGCCGGAGCGTCGACAATCCGGCCCAGACGGTGTCGAGATCGGCGTCGTCGACCCGGCCGTCGACATCGCGGAGTTCGAAGAACTTGGTGCGCGCGGCTTCTCGGGTTCGGGTGGACGTCATCGTCGCCTCCTGGAGGTGCGCGGTTATCGTCCACAGACCTGCGGACGGCTACCGGTGAAACCTATATGAGAGAACGGATGATGTCACTTTCCGCGGCGGCGGGAAGGCCCGCCACGACGCGCTCGCATCGACCCGCCAGCTCGCGACGATCCCGGCCGGGCGCCTCGGGTGGGTGGATGACCATCGTGACGGCCAGGCCACGTGCCCGCAGAACCCGCCGGAGGGTGTCGGCCGGGGTGTCGGCGCCGATGAAACTCGGCGCCGTCGCGGTGGTCCCGTCGGTGCCGACGAATCGCAGCTTCACCGGCACCACCGGGACATCCGCGTCGATCGCGGCCTGGAAGAACGCCGGGCGGAACGCGCCGCCGGATCGACCGCAGTAGGTGGTGCCCTCGGGGAACACGATCACCGACGAGTCGCGGTGCAGGTGTCCGGCGACCTCGCCGACCGTCTCCGGTAACCCGCGGAGTGTGCCGCGGTCGACGGCGATGACGCCGAACCTGCGCGCGAGGGAGGACACCACCGGCATCCCGACGACATCGGATTTGGCCACCACGTGCGCGGGGCTGATCAGCGCGAGTGCGAGCACGTCGAGGAAGGAGATGTGATTGGCGACCACCAGCCCCGCTCGGGCAGGGTCTGCTCGGCGGTCCTCGACGTCGACGGAGATCCCCAGGGCCGCCAGCAGTGCACTCGATGCAGGGGCGCGGAGCGAACGTGGCGGTCGTCGACGCAGACCCGCCACCGCCCGAGCGGTCAGGACGGCCCAGACGATCCACATCGCGACCGCCGCGAGCCGGCACAGGCGCCACCCGACGATCGTCGCGTCGGCGATCGCGTCGAAGCGCCGCGCCACCGTCGGGCCGAGGCATCCTTCGCCGCAGGTGCTGATCGGGAACCACGGATGCGTGAGCGCGCCGGGCGGGCGGGCCGGCGGGCACTGTGCGTGGCCGCGTCGCGGACCAGCCGTGCGCGGTGAGACCGGACCGGCCAGCAGCGCGGTCATCGTGCCGCGCCCCCGGGCTCCGGCGCGGCGTCCGTGCGGGGCGAGCCGAGCCGTCTGGCACTCGATCGCAGCCGGTCCAGGTAGCGTCTGTTCGCGCCCTCGCGGTCGAGCAGGGTGAGGAAGTCCGCGACGTCGAAGACGTCGTCGACCGCCGGCTCGCCGCAGATCCGGGCACCGAGGCGCAGGTATCCGCGCATCAGCGGCGGCATCGCGACCGTGTCCGAGGGCACGATGTCGTCGAGCAGGCGTCCGCCCACGCGTGCCGGCACGAGCGGGTGGGCCTGACGCCGCGCATCCCGATGCTCGTCGCGCAGTCGATCCCGCAGGGCGCGCAGCGACGACCCCGGCAGCCACTCCCCCGGACTGTGCAGCGGCACCGACACGCACCCCATCAGGTAGCGCAGGTCGGCGTCGTCCATGTACTGGAGCAGCGCCGCCCACATCAGCGCGGTCACCGAGCCGTCGCGGTACCCGGAGTGCACGCAGGCACGCCCCAATTCGACTGTGGCGGAGACGATGTCGTTCATCTCGCGAAGATCGAACTCGGTCGCCGAGTACCACCCGCCGGCGGCGATCGCCCGGGCCGGGGCGAGGACTCGCGCGCATCCGACGACACCGTCGTCGGCGTGGCGGACGATGAGGTGCTCGCAGAAGGCGTCGAAGCGGTCGACGTCCCGGCCGGTGGCCGAGTCACCGATGCGATCGGAGAAACCGGGTTCATCGGCGAAGACGCGGTACCGCAACTCCTGCGCGGCGACGATGTCGGCGGGGTCGTCGGACACGAGGACGCGGATGGGCCCCGCGGTGAGCAGGGTCCTCGGCTCGGCTCGCGTGAACGGTGCGCGCGAGACGTGGCCGGTGCGGACTGGCGACTGCATGGCGTTCATGACTCGAATGAAAGCCAGACCGGGCATCGGCGGGACCACCGCAGTGTGTCGTGTCGGTGCGGGTTCGGTGAACTCGGGCCGCCACCGGGTGAACACGACCCGCGACGGCCACGAGCGGGTGAACGACCCCCGAACGCACGGTGACCCCCGACACGGGGTCGGGGGTCACCGGGTTTCTGAGCGGATCAGCGCATGATCACTTGCGCTTCTTGACCTCTTCGGTCAGCTGCGGCGCGACGTTGAACAGGTCACCGACGATGCCGTAGTCGGCGATCTCGAAGATCGGGGCCTCTTCGTCCTTGTTGACGGCCACGATCGTCTTCGAGGTCTGCATGCCGGCGCGGTGCTGGATGGCGCCCGAGATGCCCAGGGCGACGTACAGCTGCGGCGACACGGTCTTGCCGGTCTGGCCGACCTGGAACTGGCCCGGGTAGTAGCCGGAGTCGACGGCCGCACGCGAGGCGCCCACAGCGGCACCGAGCACGTCGGCGAGTTCCTCGACGACCGAGAACTTCTCGGCGCTGCCGACACCGCGGCCACCCGAGACGACGATCGACGCCTCGGTCAGCTCCGGGCGGTCGCCGCCGACGTTCGGCTCGACCTTGGTGATCTTGACCGCACCCTCGCCCTGAGCGGGGACCTCGACGTCGACACGCTCGCCGGCGCCGGCCTGCGGAGCCGCCTCGACACCACCGGGGCGGATCGAGAAGACGGGCACGTCTCCCTTGGCCTGCGCGTCGACGGTGAAGGCGCCACCGAAGATGGAGTGGACGCCCACGCCACCCTCCTTGACGTCGACGATGTCGGCGAGGACGCCGGAGCCGAGACGCACGGCCAACCGGCCGGCGATCTCCTTGCCGTCGGCGGTCGCCGCGACCAGGATCCCGGCCGGCGAGGCCGACTCGGCGATCGAGGCCAGCACGTCGACCTGCGGGGTGATGAGGTAATTGCCCGCGTCGTCGGACTCGGCGACGTAGACCTTCTCCGCGCCGGCCTCCTTGAGGCCGTCGAGGATGCCGTCGGCCGAGCCGGGCTTGCCGACCACGACTGCCGACGGGGTGCCGAGAGCGCGGGCGGCGGTGATGAGCTCGCTGGTGACCTTCTTCAGGGCGCCTTCGGCGTCCTGCTCCACGAGCACGAGTACTTCTGACATGGTGGTTCTCTCCTGAATGTCTGGGGGTTCGCCGGTGGTCTGCGTCGAGAAGGTCAGATGATCTTCTGGCCGACCAGGTACTCGGCGACCTTGGTGCCGCCGTCGCCTTCGTCGGTGACGCGCTCACCCGCGGTCTTCGGCGGCTTCGGGGTGTTCGCCGTCACGACCGAGCCGGCGTTCTCCAGGCCCACGTCGCTCGCCTCGACGTCGATCTCGGCGAGGGTGAGGACGGTGACTTCCTTCTTCTTGGCGGCCATGATGCCCTTGAAGGACGGGAAGCGCGGCTCGTTGATCTTCTCGTTGACGCTGACGATGGCCGGCAGGGTGGCCTCGACGTGGAAGATGCCGTCGTCGGTCTCGCGCTCGCCCTTGAGGGTCTCGCCCTCGAGGGTCAGCTTGCGCAGGTGCGTCAGGTGCGGGAGCTCGAGGTACTCGGCGATCATGGCCGGGATGGCGCCGACGCGACCGTCGGTGGCCTCGTTGCCGGCGATGACCAGCTCGACACCCTCGACCGTGCCGAGTGCCCGCGCGAGCACGTATGCGGTCTGGACCGCGTCCGAGCCGTGCATGAGGTCGTCCTTGATGTGGATCGCCTTGTCCGCACCCATCGACAGCGCCTTGCGGATGGCGTCGGTCGCGCGCTCGGGTCCCGCAGTCAGGATGGTGACTTCACCGCCGTCTGCCTCCTTGATCTTCAGCGCTTCCTCGACGGCGCGCTCGTTGATCTCGTCCAGGACGGCGTCAGCGGCTTCACGGTCCAGGGTGTAGTCGTCGTCGGACAACTTGCGCTCGGACCACGTGTCGGGAACCTGCTTGATCAGTACGACAATGTTTGTCATGGGTCTTCGTCGACCTCCTGCATCGGGTTCGGCAACTTACCGGCGGGTAAGGCCATGGGTCCTCACCACTTTAGCGTCTCCTATCCTCTCACTAAACATCGACTACCTCACACAATGCGGCGACCGTTCGCTCGCTCGGTACGACGGACCCGGTGACCGGCGGGGCATGCCCTAGTCTCTCTCAGATGACTGACGCAGACCTCGGATCGTCGCGCGGGACGGCAACCACTGGTCTCGAGGCGCTCGACACCGACGAGCAACTCGCGCTCACCGGCGAGCGCACGGTCCCGGGGATCCCCGCCGAGAACTACTGGTTCC
Source organism: Gordonia sp. HS-NH1 (assembly GCF_001418765.1). Classification (NCBI taxonomy): domain Bacteria; kingdom Bacillati; phylum Actinomycetota; class Actinomycetes; order Mycobacteriales; family Gordoniaceae; genus Gordonia; species Gordonia sp. HS-NH1. Next base: position 81,631 of record NZ_LIYC01000016.1, on the reverse strand, counting down.
GGCGCCACGAGATCGCCTATCGCCACATCGCCGACCGGTGCGCGGGCCGTGCCGTTCTCGAAGCCGGGTCCGGCGAGGGTTACGGCGCCGCGATGATCGCCGACGCCGGGGCGTCGTCGGTGGTCTGCGTCGACTACGACACCGCCGCGGTCGAGCACACCCGTCGCCGCTACCCCGAACTCGTCGTCCACCAGGGCAATCTCGTCGACCTCCCGCTCGACGACGCCTCGGTCGACGTCGTGGTCAACTTCCAGGTGATCGAGCACCTCTGGGATCAGCCACGTTTCGTCGCCGAGTGTCACCGCGTGCTGCGCCCCGGCGGGCTGTTGCTGATGTCGACGCCCAACCGCATCACCTTCTCCCCCGGTCGCGACACACCGCTCAACCCGTTCCACACCCGTGAGCTCGACGCGGCCGAACTCACCGACCTGCTTCTCGGCGGGGACTTCGTGGTCAACGCGATGCTGGGCGTCGTCCACGGTCCGCGGCTGCGGGCGCTCGACACCAAGTGGGGAGGTTCACTCATCGACGCCCAGATCGAGCGCGCGCTCGCCGGCGAGCCGTGGCCCGACGAGCTGACCGCGGATGTCGCCGGCGTGGTCGCCGAGGACTTCGAGGTCGTCGACTCGCGCGAGTGCGACATCGACGCCTCCCTCGACCTGTTCGCGGTCGCGTTGCGGGGCTGACGGGTGATCACCGGTACCGCGCCCGTTCCCGGCCAGTTCACGCTGGTCCTGCATTCGCATCTGCCGTGGCTGGCCAATCACGGCCGCTGGCCGGTCGGCGAGGAGTGGCTGTATCAGTCGTGGGCGGCGTCGTATCTGCCGTTGGTCGACATGCTCGAGCGTCTGGCCGCCGACGGTTTCACCGATCAGCTCTCGCTGGGCATCACGCCGGTACTGGCCGCGCAGCTCGACGACCCGCACTGCGCGTCGTCGATGTACGAGTGGCTCGCCGACTGGCAACTGCGGGCCACCCAGGCCGCGATGTCCCGGGACGCCGACCGTGCTGCGGCCGGACGCCGCGAGTACCTCGATGCCCAGCGCGCTCTCGACACCTTCGCGAGCCGATGGCGTCACGGTGCGTCGCCGCTGATCCGCGGGCTGGCCTCGAGCGGGGTCGTCGAGATCCTCGGCGGTCCACTCGGCCACCCGTTCGCGCCGCTGCTCGACCCGCGACTGCGCCACTTCTCGCTGACCGAGGGGCTCGCCGACGCCCATTCACGCTGGGGTTTCGATCCGGCCGGCATCTGGGCTCCCGAATGTGCCTTCGCGCCGGGCATGGAGACCGAGTACGACCGCGCAGGTGTGCGTCACTTCATGGTCGACGGACCCGCCTTGCACGGTGACACCGCGCTGGGACGCCCCGTCGGCGACAGCGCCGTCGTCGCCTACGGCCGTGACCTGACGGTGAGTTATCGCGTCTGGTCGCCGAAGTCGGGCTATCCGGGCCACGGCGCCTACCGCGACTTCCACACGTACGACCACGAGACCGGGCTCAAGCGGTTCCGCGTCACCGGCCGGACCGTGTCGGGCGAGGACAAGAAGCCCTATGACCCGGCACGGGTCGACGCGGTTCTCGACCGGCACGTCGAGGACTTCGTCGCGCACGTGCGCACCCGCCTCGTCGACGAGTCCGACCGGATCGGCCGCCCGGCGCTGGTCGTCGCGGCGTTCGACACCGAGCTGTTCGGCCACTGGTGGCACGAGGGGCCGGTCTGGCTCGAACGCGTGCTCCGCCGCCTGCCCGAGGTCGGGGTCACCGTCGGAACACTCGCGGGCGCGACACGAGCCGGGTTCGTCGGTGCACCGTTCGACCTTCCCCGGTCGTCGTGGGGGTCGGGCAAGGACTGGCGGGTGTGGAACGGCCCGGCCGTACAACACCTGGTCGACCTGAACGCCGAGGTCACCGAGACGGCCCTCGACGCCGTCGCCAAGCTGCGGCACCGGGGCGGCGAGCGCAGTCGCGTGGCCGATCAGATCGTGCGGGAGGCACTGCTGACCGTGTCGTCGGACTGGCCGTTCATGGTGTCGAAGGACACTGCCGCGCAGTACGCTGTGTCGCGAGCTCACACGCATGCGCACGCCACCCGCGAGATCAGCGACGCGGCGATGCGAGGCCGCGACGACGCTGCCGAGACGCTCGCCGCGAACTGGTCGCGCGCCGACAATCTGTTCCCCGCTCTCGATGCGCGCCGTCTGCAGACCACGCTGACCGCCGACGGGATCGGCACCGAGACCGGCCGTCCAGCGGACATCGGCCCAGGGGGGATCGACACCGAGGGGGAAATCGGATGAGGGTGTTGTTCGTGTCGTGGGAGTACCCGCCGGTGGTGGTGGGCGGACTCGGCCGGCACGTGCATCACCTGGCGACCGAGATGGCCGCCGCGGGTCACGACGTGGTGGTCCTGACCCGTCGACCGTCGGGAACCGATGCGGTGAGTCATCCCACGACGGACACCGTCGTCGAGGGTGTGCGCGTCGTGGCGGTCGCCGAGGATCCGCCGGAGTTCGAGTTCGGGCAGGACATGATGGCCTGGACGCTCGCGATGGGGCATGCGTTCGTTCGGGCGGGGCTGCGGATTCTGCACGGCGCCGGAAGCGGAGCGAGCGGGCCGGATCCACACGGCGCCGGGAGCGGAGCGAGCGGGCCGAATCTGCACGGCGCCGGGAGCGGATCGGCATCGCGGTGGGTGCCCGACGTGGTGCACGCGCATGATTGGCTGGTCGCCCATCCCTCCATCGCACTGGCCGAATTCTTCGATGTGCCTTTGGTTTCCACGATCCACGCGACCGAGGCGGGGCGGCACAGCGGCTGGGTGAGCGGCCGGACGAACCGTCAGGTGCATTCGGTGGAGTGGTGGCTGGTGTCGGAGTCCGATGCTCTCATCACGTGTTCGGCGTCGATGCGCGACGAGGTGAACCGGTTGTTCGGGTACGACGCGGCCGACATCACGGTGATCCACAACGGCATCGACATCCGGACGTGGCCGTTCGCCGAGCGTCCGCGGACGGGCGGACCGGCCGAGTTGTTGTTCGCGGGACGGCTCGAATACGAGAAGGGCGTGCAGGATCTGCTGGCCGCGCTGCCCCGTATCCGGCGCAGCCATCCGCGTACGACGCTGACCGTCGCCGGTGACGGCACCCAGCGGGACTGGCTGATGGAGCAGGCGCGCAGGCACCGGGTCGGCAAGGCGGTGACCTTCGTCGGCCCGGTCGACCACGGTGAGCTGGTGACGCTGATGCACCGATGCGACGCCATCGTTCTGCCCAGCCGTTACGAGCCGTTCGGGATCGTGGCGCTGGAGGCTGCGGCGACCGGCGCGCCGCTGATCGTGTCGACCGCGGGCGGTCTGGGTGAGGCGGTCCGCGAGCCCGACACCGGACTGACCTTCGAGCCTGCCGATGTCGCCGGTCTGGCGGCAGCGGTCCGTGCGACGCTGTCCGATCCGGGCGCGGCGGCGCAACGGGCACTGCGGGCCCGGGCGCGGCTCACCGCGGAGTTCTCCTGGGCCGAGGTCGCCGAGCGGACCGCGAGCGTGCACCTCGCGGCGAAGCGTCGGGTCCGGCACGCGATCGGACGTCCCGACATTCCCGAACGTCCTCTGCCGGAACGGGACCCGGGCCAGGCGTAGCCCTTCGAGGCTCGCTTCGCTCGCACCTCAGGGAGCGGGCAGGCCGCACACCCGCACCTCAGCGAGCGCGACCCACTGCTCCCTGAGGAGCCCGGAGCCTGCGGAGGGCGTCACGAAGGGTCACTCCCGTTCGGCCGCGGCCTTCTTTCGTTCGATGTCGGCGAGAGCGCGTTCGAGTTCGGCGCGCTCCGCCGCGTTCGACGCCCAGTCGTCCATCCGGTTCTTGACCACCCGGGCGGGCGCGCCGACCGCGATGGCGTAGTCGGGGATCACGCCCTTGACCACCGCGTGCGAGCCGAGCACGCATCCGCGGCCCACGATGGTGTTGCGCAGGACCGACACCTTGGCCGCGACCCAGGTGTCCGGGCCGATCCGAACCGGGCCCTTCACGATGCCCTGGTCTTTGATCGGCAGCGTGATGTCGTCCATCTTGTGGTCGAAGTCGCAGATGTAGCACCAGTCGGCGATGAGGGTGGACCCGCCGATCTCGAGGTCGAGGTAGGAGTTGACCACGTTGTTGCAGCCGAAGACGGTCTTGTCGCCGATGCGGAGGCTGCCTTCGTGACAGCGGATGGAGTTGCCGTCGCCGATGTGTACCCAGCGCCCGATCTCCATGCGGGCGAGCTCCGGTGTCGCGTGGATCTCGACATTGCGCCCGAGGAACACCATGCCCCGCAGCACGATGTGCGGATTGGCCAGGCGGAATCGGGCGAGACGGTAGTAGCGCACGAGGTACCACGGTGTGTACGCGCGATTGCGTTTCACCCAGCGCAGCGAATCGAGGGTGAGGAAACGCGCCTGGTCGGGGTCGCGGCGTCGGCCTGCGCGCCGGCGGGACCGGTACGAGGCATTCCACATGGTGGTCATGACGAGAAACCCTAATCGACGCGAATTTCGCGCACGATAGGCTCACTGCTGGCACGTCGGGTGCCGGTTCGATGGCATGTCCGGTGCCTTGGTTCGACGACGACTCCGGACACGACGACGAGGAGCAGGATGGCTTTCGCACGACCGCAGGTGTCTCGACGCCGCCGATCTGCGCTGACCCGCCTGCTCGTCGCGCTCACGGCCGTGTGCTCGCTGGTCCTCGCCGCCTGCTCGGACGGCCACATCGACGTCCGGTCCGTCCCGAGCGTCGGCTGGCCCAGTTACGGCGGTGTCCCGGGCAACGCCAACTTCGCGTATGCCGATGTGCCGGAAGATCTGACGCTGAGCTGGACACGACCGACCGGCGGTCCCGTCACCGCGCCGGTGACCATCTCGGGCAAAGGCAACGTGGGTGTGACGTCCAATGCGGCCGAGGGTTGCAACGTCCTCGTGCTCGACAGCCGGTCGGGACGGAAGAACTTCTGCAAGGACATGCGCGCCGGTGTCGAGATCAGCGCGATGCTCGTCGACCAGTACGACCAGCCCTATCTCGGTGAGGAGACGACCTTCCTCGCCTTCAACGCCGGCGGCGCCATCCGTTGGCGCGCGGGCGTGATCGGCGTGCCGCTCTCGGCGAAGTTCGCGGCCCCCAGCGCGGTGCTGGTCGTCACCACCCAGGGACAGATCCTGCTGATCGACACCCAGCGCAACGAACTCCTCGCTCCCGAGGTGAACCTGCGCGATGACGCCGATCCCGCGCAGCCTCTCCGCGGCTTCGGAGACTGCGTGCGCAACGGGCCGCAGTGCGCGATTCCCGCTCCCGCCGCCGTCGACACCGAACGAGAACGTTTCTACCTCAACTTCTTTCCCGAAGGCGCCGCGACCTCACAGATCCGCGCGATGAAATACGGCGAGGTCGCCGGCGCGCGCGAGGTCCGCACCGCCTGGCAGGCCGACGTCCCGAGCGGCGTCGTCGGGACCCCGACGCTGTCAGCCGACGGCGCGACCGTCTACGCATTCTCACGCGACGGCAAGATCGTCGCGCTGAACGCCGAGGACGGATCGACGCGGTGGACCTACGACATCGGCGGGCACGGTTTTGCGACGATGACCGTCTCACCGGACGGCCTGATCATCCCCACCGGCTCACTGGGCGCCCCGCTGACCCTGCTGCGCGACCAGGGCGACCGAGCCGAACAGGTCTGGCAGCGTACCGATCTGGCGACGGTGAGCCTGTCGGCGCTGACCCAGCAGCAGACCGCGTGGACGGTGGCGCGCGATCCGGGCAAGGACACCCTGTCCCTGGTCGAGGTGTCCACCGCCGACGGCGCGACGAAGCGCACTCTCCCGCTGCCTGAATCGCGCGGCTTCGCGACCGGGGTCTCGGTGTCCTACTCCGGACAGATCGCCACCGCGACCAACCTCGGAGAGGTCTACTTCTTCGACAGCAAGGCCAACCTCGAATAGTCGCCGGTAGACCGGCGAAAGCGGTCTAGAACCGGACTCCCGGCTCACAGATGAACGCGACGCCCTTGCGTCCGATCCGGGTCAGCACCACCGACAGCGAGCGGGAGCCCTTGGGCTTGAGCTTCTTTCGCAGCCGATCGGGGTCGACGTCGAGTCCGCGGACAAGGATCTCGAGCGGGCCGCAGTCCAGCGCGGCGAGCGCCTTGCGGAGCGACTTCTCGGTCACCCCCGTCTGCTCGATCACCCGGAATCCGCGCGCTCCTTCGGGGACGGAAGTGCCGGTCAGGTAGGCGATCTGCAGATCCAGCTGCCATAGTCCGAACCGGTGGGCGTAGTGCCTGACCAGCCCCGCCCGCACGATCGCCCCGTCCGGGTCGACGATCCATTCCCCGACCTCACCGGCGGGCACGTCGTCGTCTTCGCGATCGGTGATCTCGACCTCGGCGACCGTGCCGTCAGGCCTGGTCCGCAGGACGGTGGCCCGGCGACCGGGCTCCACACCCGGCCCCGACCACAGGCACGCCTCCCGCACGCCGCCGTCGAGCGAGGTGACCTGGACCTCGCCGTCGAAGCCGAAGCGGTTCCGCAGCATCTGATGATCCAGTCCGGGAGCGCATTTCACGATCATCAGGCGGCCCGGATAGGTGGTCAGCAGCTCGAAGAGCGGTGGCGTCAGCTGATCGAGCCGGAAGGTCCGGCCCGCGTCCGACCGCCGTGCCGGGTCCGCGAGGAGCACGTCTGCGGTCGATGTCGGGGTGAGTGCATCCGCGATCAGCAACGTGGCGTCGGGCACGTTCGCCCGCGCCATCGCGAGCCGGACCCGATCGATGTCGCTGCCGATGACACCACGAATACCGCTGACACGCACCAGCTCTCGAAGTTCCGCGCCGATCGAGCAGGTCAGGTCGTGCACCACCGACCCCGGGAATCGTCCCGCGACCTCGGCGGCGCGGTGCGCGGCGACCACCGACGCGGTCGCCTGCTGCCCGGCGTCGTCGGTGAGCAGGAGGCCATCGGCGTCACGCAGCTTCGAGCGCGCTCGCCGGCGGCACCGCACCGTCTCGATGAGCGCGGCATCGTGCGGCGCGTACCGGCTGCGGACCTCGGTGATGTCGGACAGCATGGTCGACGGGGTGAGATCGAGTCCGGACACCGTCTCGACCGCCTTCTCACCGTGCCGCGACCGCAGGAACGCGACGTCGTCGAGACTGAAGGAGTAGCCCATGATGCTTGCAGGCTACCGTCGGGCTCACGGCCGCGGTCACACACCATCTGGGCGACGTCCGACACACTCATCGACGAGGGCGCCTGGGTGACCGAGTGGCAGTACGGCGACGCGCGACCACTGATCGCCGGGCCGCTCGCCAGGGCCGGGCGGACCTGACGGGGTTCCGCCTACTGCGGCTTCACACCCGTCACCACGACGTTGTAGAAGAACTTTGGCGGCACGATCTTGCGCAGCACGTTCTCGTCGAGCCAGGTGAGGCGTTTCCATCCGCCGAAGGCGAACCGAGCCCAGCCCCACCCCAGCTTCTCCGGCGGCACCGCGGCTTCGAAGGTGCGCACCGGCCAGCCGAGCATCGCGGCGGCCAGTTCCTCGGTGGCGGTGTCCACCTTGTGCGCACCGGCGGCGCGGGCGATGCCGGCGAGCTCGTCGGGATCGAAGGTGTGGATGTCGACCACGGCCTCGAGTTCGGCCGCGCGGGAGGACTCGTCGAGTTCCTCCTGCGGGCGCCGCCATCCTTGCAGCGGGCCCAGCTTGGTGATTTTCGTCGTGGCGAACCAGGTGGCGCGGCTCATCCAGCGTGCATAGAAGTCGCCGATCGTCGACGGCTCACCCGCGAAGATGAAGCGACCGCCGGGCTTGAGCACCCGCAACACCTCACGAAGTGCCTGCTCGACGTCCGGGATGTGGTGCAGCACAGCGTGTCCGACGACGAGATCGAAAGTGTCGTCGTCGTAGGGGATCTTCTCCGCGTCGGCGACGCGACCGTCGACGTCGAGCCCCAGGTTCTCCGCGTTGCGCAGCGCGACCTTGACCATGCCGGGCGAGAGGTCGGTCACCGATCCCTTGGCCGCGACCCCCGACTGCATCAGGTTCAGGAGGAAGAAGCCGGTGCCGCAACCGAGTTCCATCGCGCGGCCGTACGGGAGGGGCTCGTCGGTGGCGACGGCGTCGAAACGGCCACGCGCGTAGTCGATGCACCGTTCGTCGAAGCTGATCGACCACTTCTCGTCGTAGGTCTCGGCCTCCCAGTCGTGGTAGAGCACCTGGGCGAGCTTCGTGTCGGTGAGTGCCGCCTTGACCTGCTCCTCGGTGGCGTGCGGGTTGGGAGCCGGATCAGTGCCCGGCGTGGCATCGGTGGTCATGATCGCTTCCTGTTGCGTGGTGGTGTCGGTGATGAAGTCGGGGATCGCGGTGACTCCGCCGGCTCAACGGCCGACGAATTCCGCCTTCCCCGGGCCGTTCTCGGCGAACGACGCCATGCCGATGGCGCGGTCCTCGGTCGCGAACAGCGGGGCGAACAGCTGCTCCTCGATCTTGAGTCCGGTGTCGAGGTCGACGTCCAACCCCTGGTCGACGGCCTTCTTGATCGCCGCGAGCGCCACCGAGGCGGCGCCGGTGAACTGCCCGGCCCAGGCGAGCGCGGCGTTGTAGACCTCGTCGGGCGGGACGACCTCGTCGACGAGTCCGATGGCCAGCGCCTCCTCGGCGTCGACGAATCGCCCGGTGAACATCAGGTCCTTGGCCTTCGACGGGCCGATGAGGCGAGCCAGCCGCTGGGTTCCGCCGCCGCCGGGGATCAGCCCGAGCAGCACCTCGGGCAGGCCGAGCTTCGCGTTGTCGCCGGCGATCCGACGGTCGGCACCCAGCGCGACTTCGAGCCCGCCGCCGAGCGCGTATCCGGTGATGGCGGCGACGGTCGGCTTGGGGATCGCGGCGATCGCGCCGAGATCGCGTTGCAGACGACCCGCCACCCGGCTCATCTCGGCGTAGCCGATGTCTCGCATCTCGGTGACGTCGGCGCCGGCCGCGAGGATCTTCGGGCCGCCGTAGACGACGACCGCCTTGATGTCCGTGCGCACGGACGCCTCCTGGGCCGCGGCGGCCAGTTCGGCCTGCACCTGCCGGCTCAACGCGTTCATCGGTGGCCGCTGCAGCAGGATGGTGCCGACGCCCGGATGAGCGTCGGAGCACTCGAGGGTCACGAACTCAGGCATGGTCGAAGGCTACCGGTTGGTAAGTCCCGTCGATGCCCCAGCCCGGAGACGCGGCCCGCAGAGTCCGCCGCCGCGGACGCCGGAGTCATACAGTGACGGACATGGCGAAAACGTCGGCTTCCGCAGGTGATCCCATCGAACTCGAGGTCGGCGGACGCACCGTCCGGCTGTCGAGCCCGGACCGCGTCTACTTTCCCGAGCGCGGCGAGACCAAGCGCGACCTCGCCGAGTACTACCTGTCAGTGGGCGACGGGATCGTGCGCGCCCTGCGCGACCGCCCGTGCATGCTGCACCGGTTTCCCAAGGGCGTCAGCGGCAACAAGGTGCACCAGAAACGCGTCCCGGCCGGCGCACCGGACTGGCTGGAGACCACCGAGATCTACTTCCCGCGGTTCGGCCGCACCGCCGACGAACTGTGCGTCACCGAATTGGCGTCGGTGATCTGGGCGGTGCAGATGTCGACCGTGGAGTTCCACCCCTGGAACTCGCGTCGCGCCGATCCCGAGACCCCCGATGAATGGCGAATCGACCTCGACCCGATGCCCGAGTGCACGTTTCCGCGGGTTCGCCGCGTGGCGCACGTCGTCGAAGAGGTGCTCGACGAGCTGGGCATGCGCGGGTTCCCGAAGACCTCGGGTGGTCGAGGCCTGCACATCTATGTCCGCATCGCACCGGAATGGGGCTTCCCCCAGGTCCGACGCGCCGCGCTGGCGTTCGCGCGGGAGGTCGAGCGCCGGGCGCCCGACGACGTGACGACGACGTGGTGGCGCAAGGACCGTGACCCCGCCGCGGTCTTCGTCGACTACAACCAGAACACCCGCGACCACACGATGGCCTCGGCCTATTCCGTGCGCGGTAACGAACGGGCCACCGTGTCGACACCGATCACCTGGGCCGAGATCGACGACATCGAACCCGACGACTTCACGATCGCCACCGTGCCGGCCCGCTTCGCCGAACTCGGGGACCTCCACGGCGAGATCGACGATGTCGCCCACCGCCTCGACACGCTCATCGACTGGGCCGACCGTGACGACATCGGTGACGACGAGGGCGCCGAGGTCATCGATATGGATCGGTGACCTCGCGCAACGACCGCATCGCCTCCTCGAGGGCGGCGAACTGTTCGGCACCGAGATGCTCGCGCCACTCCTGCTCCTGCACCTCGACCTCGCGGGCAGCGACCTCACACAGCCGCACACCCCGTTCGCTCAGGGTCACCAGCCGCGCGCGACGGTCGGTCGGGTCGGGCACCCGGGTCAGGTAGCCCGCGGCTTCCAGCTGGTCGACGATGCCGCCCGCGGTCTGTTTGGTGACACCCGCCTGCTCGGCGAGGTCGGTCAGCCGCATCGGCTCGGGCGCCAGCCGTTGCAGGACCCGGGACTGCGCCGGGGTGATGTCGCCGGCCCCTTCTTCGGCGATCCGTGCCAACACCCGACGCTCGGTCGCACGGTGGGCGATGAACATCAGGACGGCGATCTGCGGCTGGTCGTCGGACACCCCATTGACGTTAGTACGAAGACCTGACTAATATCAGTCAGGGAACCTGACTATCGATCCGTAGTGGGAGCGATCATGGACACCGACCTCATCTGGCAACACATCGACGAGCAACGGCTCGAACTCGCCGCGCTGATCGAGACCCTCACTTCCGAACAACTCGCCACCCCGTCGCTCTGCGACGCGTGGACGGTGCGCGACGTCGCGGTCCACCTCACCCACTCACACACCTCACCGATACGCGCGATGCTCGCCGCATGCCGGTACGGGTTCCGGTTCGACACGATGATCCGCGAACTCGCGTTGCGCGACCACACCTCGGCCGACGAGGCGGCCGCCACGTTGCGCGCCATGGTCGGGTCCCGCCGTCATCCGATCGGGACGACCCCGATGGCTCCGCTCCTCGACTCACTGCTGCACGGGCAGGACATCACGGTGCCCCTCGCCATCGACCGGACGATGCCGCACGACGCCGCGACGGCGTGTGCCGCCTACCTGTGGTCGACCGGATTTCCGTTCCATGCGCGGCGACGCAACGCCGGACGACGGTTCGTGGCCACCGACAGCGGGTTCGCGGTCGGCGAAGGTGAAGTCGTCGAGGCACCGATTCGCGACATCGTGATGCTGTTCGGCGGGCGGTCCAGCGCCGCCGGGGTGCTGGCGCCCTCCCTCTGAGAGCGTCTGCGTCAGAGCGTGATGTCCGGCGGCTTCTGATCGCCGAGCGTTCGGAAGTACTCGTCGGAGTTGGGGAAACCGAGGCCGGCGAGTCCCGCGCCGGGCGTGACGTCGGGCAGGACCGGTTCGATGACGCGCTCGGCGTCGAGCAGTTCGTCGATGCTCGAGAACCCGGAGACATAGTTGAGCTGCGACCACGTCGGCGGCATGAGGAAATGCGCGCCCGCCGCCCATGAGTCGATCGCGACCCGGGCATTCACCCACCTCGCGACCTCGGCTTCGGTGGTCTCGGCGTCGGCATGCTGACCGTCGGGCATCGCCGCCAGGAAGAACCGGGTGTCGTAGCGTCGCTTCTCGTTGACCGGGGTGATCCAGTGGGCGAGCGGCCGCAGAAGATCGGCACGCAGCGTGAGCCCGCGCGAGGTGAGGAACTGCGCGAACGACAACGACTTCTCGACGAGGCGTCGCCGATCGTCGGCCAGGCCGGCAGGGTCGGCGAACGCGCCGTCGGCGTCCGTCGCGAGCAGGACGCCGCACTCCTCGAAGGTCTCGCGGACCGCAGCGCACACCAGCGCCTGCGCGGTCTCGGCGTCACTGGCGAACTGCGTGGCCCACCAGGCCGCGTCGGGACCGGTCCACGCCAGGTCGGCGTCGGCGTCGCGCTTGTCCACCCCGCCGCCCGGGAACACCGTCATGCCGCCCGCGAAGGCCATCTGCTTGACGCGGCGTTGGAGGAACACCTCGATGCCCTCGGCGGCGTCGCGGACGAGCACGACCGTCGCGGCGTCCCGCAACGGCGCGGACACGACTCCCGGACCCGGTTCCGTCGACGTCATCAATTACCTCCTGCTGCTCGCCGATGGCCGCCCGCGCGGCGCCGTCGCCGCGCGAAGTACCGACCGTCGACCTTGTCCAGAACGATCTGCTGCCGAAAGGCGGCGGTGAGATTCTCACTGGTGAGCACCTCTTCGAGCAGACCCTGTGCCACGACGCCACCCTCGGACAGGATGAGTGCGTGGGTGAAACCCTCGGGGATCTCCTCCACATGGTGGGTTATCAACACGATGGCCGGGGCGTCGGGATCGGCGGCCAGACGCGCAAGACGGTCGACAAGCTCTTCGCGTCCGCCGAGGTCGAGGCCCGCGGCGGGTTCGTCGAGCAGCAGGAGTTCGGGATCGGTCATCAGCGCGCGCGAGATCACGACGCGCTTGCGCTCACCTTCGGACAGCGTGCCGAAGCGGCGGTCGGCGAGGTGCTCGGCACCCATCGATTCCAGCGACTCGACGGCCTGCGCGCGGTCCATCGCGTCATAACTCTCCCGCCAGCGGCCGAGGACCGCGTAGCCCGCCGAGATCACGACGTCGCTGACGATCTCCTCCGGCGGCACCCGGTCGACCAGCGACGGGCTGGAGACACCGATCCGGGTCGACAGTTCGCGGATCTCCACCCGGCCGAGCTTCTCGTTGAGCACGAAGGCGGTTCCCGAGGTCGGATGGATCTCCGCACCGGCCAGCCGGATCAGCGTTGTCTTGCCTGCGCCGTTGGGTCCGATGATCACCCATCGTTCGTCCAGTTCCACCTGCCAGGACAGCGGGCCGACGAGGGTCTTGCCGCCACGGACGACGGCGACATCGCGAAAATCGATCAGGAGGTCGGGATCGGAATCGGTCACTCCCCCATCCTGCACCACGACCCCGCGTCCGGACGTGTCGACTCTCGGCGCCGTCGAGGTGATCGGGAAACCCCACAACCGCACGGGAATAGGAACGGGCGTGCTCACGGTTGACCTCATTCGTGACGTCTTCGAACCTCCCCTTGTCGATCCTCGACCTCGCGCAGATCGGTCCCGACGAGACGGCTCAGCAAAGCCTTTCCGCCAGTGTCGAACTCGCGCAGCGCGCGGAAGAGTGGGGCTACCGTCGGATCTGGTACGCCGAGCACCACAACATGCCGACGATCGCGTCGTCGGCGCCGGCCGTGCTGATCGCTCACGTGGCGGCGCACACCTCGACCATCCGCCTCGGAGCCGGTGGGGTCATGCTTCCCAACCACGCCCCACTCACCATCGCCGAACAGTTCGGCACACTGGCCGAGCTTCATCCCGGACGTATCGACCTCGGTCTCGGACGCGCCCCGGGCAGCGATCAGCAGACCTTCACCGCCCTCCGACGGACGCACGCCTCCGCCGAGCGTTTCCCGCACGACGTCCTGGAGCTGCAGGCGTTTCTCGGCGACGAGTCCCGCATCGAGGGCGTCCGCGCCACCCCCGGCGCCGGAACGCACGTCCCGCTGTACATCCTGGGCTCCTCGCTGTTCGGCGCCCAGCTGGCCGCCGCGCTCGGTCTTCCCTATGCCTTTGCGTCCCACTTCGCACCGCAGGCCCTGACCGAGGCTGTTGCGCTGTACCGCCGCGAATTCCGGCCCTCCGAGGTCCTCGCAGAGCCCTACGTGATCGCAGGTGTCGGGGCCATAGCGGACGACGACGGCGACCGCGCGAAGGAACTACTCCAGATCTCGAAACGCCAACGAGTGTCGCTGCTCTTCGGCCGCGGTCGCACCTTCACCGACGACGAGGCAGATGCCATCTTGTCGATGCCGCAGGGCCGCCAGATCGACGAGATGTCGACCTACACGGGCGTCGGCACACCCGAGCAGGTTCGCGAGTACCTGACCTGGTTCGCCGGCCATGCCGATGCCGACGAGCTGATCGTCGCGTCATTCGCACCCGACCGCGAGTCCTGGATGGCGACGTTCGGTCATCTGGCCCCGGTGAACACACCGTTGGCAGCTGCCCGGTAGTCGCTCAGGCCAGCCGAAAGTCCTCGAAGTCGAAGCCCGGCACCACGATACAGCTGACCAGCGACGGTTCGTCGCCGGCGGGCCGGGCCCGTTGCCACACACCCGGCGGCACGAGCGCCTGAGGATGCTGTCCGGATTCGATGTCGGGCCCGACGAGAACGGTGGTCGGGTCGCCGGGGGCGTCGGCGCCGCCGCCGAGGTCCAGTTCGACCGGGGCGCCGCGATGGTGCAACCACAACTCGGCGCCGCGGACCGTGTGCCACGCGGACTCGTCGCCCGGCATGAGGACGAAGTAGATCGCGGTCCCGGCGGCCCGTTCGCCGTTGTACTCCGCCGGCAGCGCGTCGCGCGGGATCTCGACCTCGCTTCGCCAGGTCTGCCGGTACCAGCCCCCTTCGGGGTGGGGCTGCAGGTCGAGTTCACGCACCCAGTCGGGCAGTTCTGCCGCGCTCATCCGTGCTCTCCGTCCGTCTTCCCATCGTGACGCACGACTTCGGCGATCACGGTCACCGATCCGGGCGCGATCTCGGTGAAGCCGGCATCGCGCACGGCCACCGCCGTCCCGGCCGCGTCTGCGGCGAGGAGCTCGCGCCATCGCTTGGAACCGGACTGGCGAACCACGAGCGGGCACTCATCCGATCGCCATCGAATCGCCTCCTCGGTCGTCAGCAATTTCGCGGCGAGCATCGACGCGTGCCCGACCTGCGCGGCCAGTTTGCCGACGGTCATCTCCAGGACCGGACTGGTCCATAGCACGACCCCGCGCTCGGGAGGTTCGCCGGACAGCGCCCCCTCGACGTCGGTCCCGCCGATCTGCAGCTTCGCGACACGACGGTCGAGGTCGCCCACGCGTCCGGGTACGAATGCGCGCGCCGATGCGCCGCCCTCAGTCGCGGTCACACCCCAGACCTCTTGCGCGGCAGCCCATTGCGCTCCACGCGCGCGTCGCGCGATCTTCCGGATGCGCGCATTGCACCAGTCGTCCATCGCCGAGGCCCACGGCCCCTCGCCGGCACAGCGTTCGTCGAGGCACAGCAGCGCGACAGCTCTCGCCGCAGCGGTCAGCAGTTCGGTGCGGTCGGGAGGATCGTTCTTCTCGATCCGCAGCACCATCGCCATCGCCAGGACGTCGGCGGGATCGGACGGGTCATCGCCGCCACCGACATAACCGACCAGCCGACGATGATCGGCGGCGATCGCCTCGACATCCATGGAGAGCGGACGCACTCAGCCCAGCGGCACCCGGCGATAGACACCGTCGGCGGCGTCGGCCGCCTCGATCTCGTCGCGGGACACACCCAGGATGAACAGGACCCCGTCGAGGAACGGGTGATTCAGCGTGGCGTCGGCGACCTCGCGCAGCGCAGGCTTGGCGTTGAACGCGATGCCGAGTCCGGCGACGCTGAGCATGTCGATGTCGTTGGCGCCGTCACCCACGGCGATCGTCTGCTCCATCGGGACGCCGACCTGGTCGGCGAACGACCGCAGGGCGTGTGCCTTGCCCATCCGGTCGACCACCTCGCCGATGACCCGGCCGGTGAGCTTGCCGTCGACGATCTCCAGGGTGTTCGCCCGGACGAAGTCGAGTTCGAGTTCGTGCGCGAGGCCGTCGATGACCTGGCGGAAGCCACCCGATACGAGACCGCAGTGGAAGCCGAGCCGGTGCAGCGTGCGGATCGTCGTGCGCGCGCCGGGGGTCAACTCGAGTGACTTGGCGACGTCGTCGAGAACACTCGCGTCGAGGCCGGCCAGTGCTTTGACACGTTCGTGGAGGGACTGCGCGAAGTCGAGTTCGCCACGCATCGCCGCCTCGGTCACCGCGGCGACCTCGGCCTCGCGACCTGCATGCGCGGCGAGCATCTCGATCACCTCACCCTGGATGAGGGTCGAGTCGACGTCGAAGACGATGAGCCGCTTGGCACGCCGGGCGAGGCCGCCACGCTCCACCGCGATGTCCACCGCGTGTTTCGCCGCCACCTCGGCGAGGCCCTTGCGAAGGGCCGCGTCGGCCGCGACGCCCCCGCGACCGGCGACGCTGACCATCAATTCGAGACCGGTGAGCGGATAGTCGGCGATCCCGCGGATCGAGTCGATGTTGCCGCCCTGGCTCGCCAGCTTCGCGGCCACCGCACTGAAGGCGGTCGCTGTCACCGGGCTGCCGAGGATGACGACGGCGTGCGATGACGGCGATCTGCTACCGGGATCCACCCCGATCTCGACGCGGACGTCGAAACCGATGGACGCCATCGCCTGTTCGACGACTTCCTGCAGGGCTTCGGGGTCGCCGGTGGAGGACACCAGGACACCGAGGGTGAGCTGACCCCGGATGACCACCTGCTCGACGTCGAGCAGTGCAACGGCCTGACCGGCCAGGGCACCCATGAGAACAGAGGTGACGCCCGGCCGGTCGGGACCGGTGACAGTGACCAGGACGGTCGTACCGGAACTGGCTGTCGAGTCCTTGCTCACCGGTCAGCGCGGGTCGGGATCCGGAGACCCCTCGTGCGTTCCCACGGTGAACGGCTCGCGACGAGCCTCTTCCATCTGACGGTCCTTGCCCGCTTCGTGACCCGGGCCCACGTGCGCCTCGGCACGCATCCGGTCGATCATGTGCGGGTAGTGCAGCTCGAACGCCGGACGCTCCGACCGGATGCGGGGCAGCTCGGTGAAGTTGTGGCGCGGCGGCGGGCACGAGGTGGCCCACTCGAGCGAGTTGCCGAAGCCCCACGGGTCGTCGACGGTCACGACCTCGCCGTAGCGGTAGCTGCGGAAGACGTTCCACAGGAACGGCAGGGTCGACAGGCCGAGGATGAACGCACCCACCGTCGAGATAATGTTCAGGGTCGTGAAGCCGTCCGACGGGAGGTAGTCGGCGTAACGACGCGGCATGCCCTCGTTGCCCAGCCAGTGCTGCACCAAGAAGGTCATGTGGAAGCCGATGAACGTCATCCAGAAGTGGATCTTGCCGAGACGCTCGTCGAGCATGCGTCCGGTCATCTTCGGGAACCAGAAGTAGATGCCGGCGTAGGTGGCGAACACGATGGTGCCGAAGAGCACGTAGTGGAAGTGCGCGACCACGAAGTAGCTGTCGGACAGGTGGAAGTCCAGCGGCGGGCTGGCGAGCAGGACGCCGGTCAGACCACCGAAGAGGAACGTGACGATGAAGCCGACCGAGAACAGCATCGGGGACTCGAACGTCATGTGACCTCGCCACATCGTTCCGATCCAGTTGAAGAACTTCACGCCCGTGGGCACCGCGATCAGGAACGTCATGAAGGAG
This sequence comes from Gordonia sp. HS-NH1, assembly GCF_001418765.1. Lineage (NCBI taxonomy): Bacteria > Bacillati > Actinomycetota > Actinomycetes > Mycobacteriales > Gordoniaceae > Gordonia > Gordonia sp. HS-NH1. The sequence continues at coordinate 64,187 of NZ_LIYC01000016.1, read as the reverse complement.
AAGAACGGCAGCAGCACTGCGCCGGTGACGTACATGTGATGCGCCCACACCGCGGCCGACAGGGCGGCGATGGCGAGGGTGGCGTAGATCAGGCCCGAGTAACCGAAGATCGGCTTACGCGAGAAGACCGGGAAGACCTCGGACACGATGCCGAAGAACGGCAGGGCGATGACGTACACCTCGGGGTGTCCGAAGAACCAGAACAGGTGCTGCCACAGGATGACGCCGCCGTTGGCCGGGTCGTAGATGTGGGCGCCGAACTGGCGGTCGACCTCGAGACCCATCAGCGCCGCGGTGAGCAGCGGGAAGATGAGGAGGATCAGAACGCTGGTCACCAGGATGTTCCAGGTGAAGATCGGCATGCGGAACATCGTCATACCGGGTGCGCGGAGGCAGACCACGGTGGTGACCATGTTGACCGCGCCGAGGATGGTGCCCAGACCCGAAACACCCAGGCCCATGATCCACAGGTCCGCACCGATGCCGGGGCTGTGCACGGCGTCGGTCAGCGGGGTGTACGCGGTCCAACCGAAGTCGGCGGCACCACCCGGGGTGATGAAGCCGGCGATCGCGATGGTCGAACCGAAGACGAACAGCCAGAAGCCGAGTGCGTTGAGTCGCGGGAAGGCGACGTCGGGCGAGCCGATCTGCAGCGGCAGCACGAAGTTGGCGAAGCCGATCACGATCGGGGTCGCATACATCAGCAGCATCACGGTGCCGTGCATCGTGAAGAGCTGGTTGAACTGCTCAGTGGACAAGAACTGCATGCCCGGCATCGCGAGCTCGCCGCGCATCAGCAGGGCCATGAGGCCGCCGATGAGGAAGAACGCGAAGCAGGCAGAGATGTACATCATGCCGATCAACTTGTGATCCGTCGTCGTCAGCAGCTTGTAGATGAACGAACCCTTGGGCTGATAGCGCTCCGGGAACGGACGCACTGGAGCCACTTGCGTGGTGGGTTGGTCTACCGCGGTCACAGATCCTCCTCTTGCCCGAAACCCACTCCGAACCCCTTCGGACGTGGGTCGGCACATGAACAAACCGAGCGCTGGTTACTGATCCTAAACCCTCACCGGTGCCCGAGCCGAGCGGGTCCTACGATCTGTCGTATTCGATGTCGGAGCCGCCGGATCGGCAGTGCTCATCGGCGGTTTCTTCGACGACGCGCGGGGCTCTCGGAGCAGCCTCCCGGGCGCCGGTGTCCGGTGCCGCGGTGTGCGCTCCCGAGCCTACGCCGGGCACTGTGAGGCCGGTGCTAGGTTGGGCGGGTGCAACGCAGGGTCACGGTCGCGAACGAGGCTGACAGAAGTGTCGACGCCGGCACCCGCCTCTCCCTCGTCCGGCGCGCGGGCCTGGCGACGACGATCGGGTTGACGATGGTCGCACTGGCCGCCTGTTCGGGCGAACAGCCGCTGACGACCCCGGACGGCTCCCCCATCTCCACCGTGACCACCCGAGTCGCCGAGGTGAACATCGTCTCGGCCGACCGCGACTACGCAACGACCTGCCTCGCGCCCACCGCGCCGGATGCCGGTCAGGCCGATGTCGAACGCATCGTCGTCACCGACCCCGCCGTTCTCGACGCACTCTGCGCACTCGGGCTCGGCCCCGAGGTCGTCGCGGTGGCGGCCGACCCCGGCTCCGTCCCGGCATATCTGGGTCCGCAGCTGACCGCGGTCCCGACCATCGGATCGGCCCCCGACGCCGCAGCGGTCGCCGACGCCGACGCCGGCCTCGTGCTCACCACCGCCGACACCGCGGACACGGCGCGACCGTTCACCGGCGTCCGTTCCGTCACCATCCCGGCCGGCGGCACCTGGAAAGAGAAGTTCCAGGCGGTCGCCGACGCCGTGAACCGCAGCGAGGCAGGTCGGGCCCGGCTCGCCGAGTACACGACCGAGGCCACCAAGACCGGCCGACGGATGGATGCCGCCCACACGCAGGTGTCGCTGGTGCGATTCGGGGAGGACTCCGAGACGATCGCCGGGATGGACACCTTCGCCGGGCAGGTCCTCGGCGACATCGGCGTCCAACGCCCCGCCCCGCAGCGCGTGCCGGACTCGTTCCCCGTCACCGACGAGAACTTCCGCGACGCCGACGCCGACCTCATCTATGTCAGCTTCGAGGGCGAGAAGGGTCTCGCCCACGGCGAAGACGTCCTGTTGAGCGACGAATGGCTCAGTCTCGGGGCACCCGTGTGGAAGCGCGTCCTCGCGGTCGACGACGCGCTCTGGTACGAGTCCTCGGGGCTCGCCGCCGCCTGGCTGGTCCTCAACGACGTCAAGGGATCACTCGACGGGAACTCCTGACCCGATTCCGCAGGTGTCGCAGTTCGTTGCGGCACGCGCTACGACTCGCTACATCTGCTGGGGTTGTCGCGGTCACTTCAGATCACCGGCGTCCAAACCCTCGCCGGGCCGAGGGAGACGCATCAGGATCGGCGCATGAGTGTCACCGACGAATACCTCGCGAACAACGCCGACTACGCCAAGACCTTCACCGGCCCGCTGCCCCTGCCTCCCTCCAAGCACGTGGCGGTGGTCGCCTGTATGGACGCGCGCCTCGACGTGTACCGAATTCTCGGACTGAACGACGGCGAAGCCCACGTCATCCGCAACGCGGGAGGCGTGGTGACCGACGACGAGATCCGGTCGGTCGCCATCAGCCAGCGACTCCTCGGCACCACCGAGATCATCCTCATCCACCACACCGACTGCGGCATGCTGACCTTCACCGACGACGACTTCAAGCGGCAGATCCAGGACGAGATCGGACAGAAGCCAGCTTGGTCGGCCGAGGCGTTCGGTGACCTCGACGAAGACGTCCGCCAGTCGCGCACCCGGATCCGGAACAGTCCGTTCGTCAGCAAGACCACGTCGCTGCGCGGATTCGTCTTCGACGTGGCGACCGGACTCCTGCGCGAGGTGTCCTGACCCGAGTACCTAGCCGTCCGTCGAGTCGCCGCCCTCGGAGCGCTGAACCGCCTCGGGGGCGTTCTCGCGGGTGGCCATCCCACCGTCGCGCCCGTGGTCACGCGGGCCGGGCGGATCCTTCTCCACTTCCTTGTCAGAAGCTTCTGACCCGGAAGTCTTGTTGCTCTCGGACTGTCCCATCGGTACCTCCGTGATCGTGCCGGCCGGCGTATCGGCTGCGAGGATCGTCGATACCCGGGACGTCGTGGGGACAAACCACCGGCCGACCACTGTCCTGCCGACCACCGTCCGACCGGACACCCTCGGTCCGCGACGGCGACCGGTGTCGGGGGCCGCGGCTAAACTGGCCGACGATCCTCGATGCCATACGATTCCCCATCCAGCGGGCGGACTCCCCCGGACTCCGCCCCGAAGCCCCATCGCGCCGCGCCCCTGCACGCCCTCTGGCGGCCGGGCGTCGGCATGGCGGTGTGGATCGACGGCGATCTGTCCGACCTGCCATCGTCGCTGCGCGACGTTCTCGACGGCCGCCGGTTCCGCAGCGAGATCCCCGTCGTCGACGCCGACGGTCGCCGGCGGTTCGTCCCCGCCGCGACCCTGGGCATGGCGTCGGCGGTCACGCTGCTCGACTCGTCGCGTGCGGTCGCGGTGACCGGCGACGTCCGGTGGTACCGCTATCTCCTCGACGGCGTGCGGTCGTTCGTGCGGTCCGGCACGGTGGTGCCGTCGGTGCTGCAGGTCGCAGGGGAATGGATGGTCCGCTGGGTCGTCATCGCGACCCCGACGTGGCGCAGCTGGCATGCGGTCGTCGTGGGAAGCGCGCCGGACGCATTGCTGCACAACGGTTCCGCACCGGCCCTCGACGACTTCCTCGCCGAACTCGTCGACCACGAATGCCGTTCTGCCATCGCTCGTTCCGCACTTCGTCTCGGCGAACCCCGACCCGCGTCGCCGATCGTGCGGGCCCTTCTCCCTGACGCGGACCCCCGTCCGCCCAGCTCGCCCGAACGCCTCGCGGCCGCCGCGGGCGGCTGGTCGAGGTGGAACTCCGGCGCCCCACGAGACGACCGGTCGCTGATCTTCCGTCTGCACGAGCCGGAGTACGACGATCTCGCCGAGAACCAGTGGGACGACGCGTGGGACGACGACTCCGTCCCCGAGCCGAGCCGAGCCGAGGTCGCCGAGAGCTCGCGGTGGCGGCTGCAGGTCTGCCGTCGGAGCATCGACGGACAGGTCGAACCCGTCGCACCGCACCGGCTCGACGCCCACGAAATCGACGAGCTGACAACTGAACTGGCGACGGCTGTCCGTGAGTTCCCGGATCTCGGCCGGGCCGATCCCGACCGCGGCTCGCTCGACTTCCTGCTGCCGACCGAGGTCGCCGAAGAACTCTTCGCCACCGGCGCGGCGGCACTGGGGGCGGTCGGCATCCCGGTTCTGCTCCCCCGGACCATCGCCGAGGTCCGTCCGAGCCTGACCCTGCGTGCGCTCGCGCCGCCCGGCGGCGGGGCGCCGGCGGCGATGGTCGGTCTGCGGGAGATCCGGGAGTTCGAGTGGCGCCTCGCCCTCGGCGACACATCCGACGCGATCACGCTCACCGACGCCGATCTGGACGAGCTGTCCGGGCAGAAGGGCGACCTGGTCCGGGTGCGCGGGGTGTGGATGCGCGCCGAGGGTGCCGCGCTCACCCGGGCGGCCGCGTTCGTCGCCGCCCAGCGCGCACTGGCCGCGACCGAACCACCGAGCGACTTCGGCGAGCTGTTCAACCTCGTCACCGGCGAATCGGATCGGCTGCCCGTTCCGGTCTCGCGCGTGGAGGGCCTCTCGTGGCTCGACGACATCGCCGACAGCGGCGCCCTCCGTCCCGAATCCATCACGCCGCCGGCGGATCTGGCCGCCACCCTGCGCCCCTATCAGCAGCGCGGGTTGGACTGGCTCGCCCATCTGTCGGCGCTGGGCGTCGGGGGCGTACTCGCCGACGACATGGGTCTGGGCAAGACCCTGCAGGTCATCGCCCTCGAATGCCACGAGCGGACCGGTTCGACCGGCTCGTCCGACTCCGAACCCACGACGCCGACGCTCGTCGTCTGCCCGATGTCCCTGGTCGGCAACTGGGCGCGGGAGTTCGCGCGTTTCGCGCCGACGCTGCGGGTGGCGATCCACCACGGGCCCTCCCGTGAGTCCGGGGCCGCCTTCGCCGGGATTCGCGACTCGGTCGACGTCGTTGTCACCACCTTCGCTATCGCGGCACGCGACCACGAGCTGCTGTCGTCCCGGCCATGGCATCGGATCGTGGTCGACGAGGCCCAGCACCTCAAGAACGTGAACACCATTGCGGCCAAGGCAGTTCGGACGGTGCCGGCCGATCATCGACTCGCCCTCACCGGCACCCCGGTCGAGAATCGACTGGAAGACCTCCGCGCGGTCATCGACCTGGTCAACCCCGGCCTGCTCGGATCGGCATCGGTCTTCCGGGCGCGCTACGCCGAACCGATCGAACGGGACCGCGATCCGTCGGCGCTCCGACGGCTGTCCGCGATCACCCGCCCCTTCATCCTGCGCCGCGAGAAGTCCGATCCGGCCATCGCCGCGGACCTCCCGGCGAAGGCCGACTTCGCCGTCCGCGCCAACCTCACCGTCGAGCAGGCCGCGCTCTATCGCGCGGTGATCGACGAACTGATGGCGGCACTCCGGGACAAACAGCAGCGCACCCTGCGACGCCGCAACGTGCTGGCCGCACTGACCCGCCTCAAGCAGGTGTGCAACCACCCCGCGCACTATCTCGCCGACGGCACCGACCTCGTCCGCGACGGCGAACACCGTTCCGGCAAGGTCGAACTGCTGGCCGACATCGTTTCCACGGTCGCCGACGAGGGCGACCGCGCTCTGGTCTTCACCCAGTTCGCCGCCTTCGGCGACATGCTCTCGTCGTGGCTGAGTTCGGAGTTCGGTACCGAGATCCCGCTGCTGCACGGCGGTCTGGGGCGCACCGAGCGCGACCGCCTCGTCGCCGACTTCCAGTCCGACGACGGGCCGCCGGTCCTGCTGGCGACCTTGAAGGCCGGCGGCACCGGACTCAACCTCACGGCCGCCAACAACGTCATCCACGTCGACCGCTGGTGGAACCCGGCCGTCGAGGACCAGGCCACCGACCGCGCCTACCGGATCGGCCAGGAGCAGAAGGTGTCGGTGCACCGGTTCGTCTGTGTCGGCACCATCGAGGAGCGTATCGACGACATGATCGCCAGGAAGCGCGAACTCTCCAGGCTGACGGTCGCGGCCGGCGAGAACTGGGTGTCAGACCTGGCCGACGACGAACTCTTCGAGCTGTTCCGGCTGCGAGAGGAGGCGGTCAGCGAATGACGGTGCGCAAGAAGGGCACGCAACGCCGGGGCGAACGGGGCACGATCGCGGTCCGCGGTTACGGCCTCACCTCGTGGTCGCGCGCCTTCGTCGACGTCGTGGAGGGACGCGGAGCCGACGGCGAGTCGGTCGCCGACAGTCGCCGCATCACCAAGGCGCGCAGGTATTTCCGTGATAGGCATGTGCGCGGTCTGCGGATCGGCGCGGGACAGGTGACCGCCTCGGTCGAGGGCACACAGCTCGAACCGTTCGACGTCATTCTGACCACCCGCACCGTCGACACCGCCACGCTCGCGACCCTTATCCGCGAGCGGTCCGCCGTCGATGAACTCATGCTGCTGGCGCGCGGGGAGCAACCTCCGACGCTGGGCGAGCTGTTGGTGCCCACCGAGTCCGCCGACGTCGAGACCGACTGCACCTGCCCCGACGAGGCCCCGCGGTGCATCCACGCGCTCGTCACCTGCTACGAGGTCGCCGCCGAGATCGACCGCACCCCGCTGACCCTGCTCACCGTGATGGGCACCGACCTGCGGGCACTGCTGGCCGAGATCGATTCGCGCCCCGCGGAGGCACGGACATCGGACGACGACGCCGGGTCATCGGACTCCCTGCGACCCGACGACTACTACGGCACCACGTCGACGCTGCCGGCGCTCCCGTCGCCGTCGCGGATGAATCCGCTGACCGCGCTCGACGGCGGGGAGTTGCGCGCCGCGTTGCGCGCGACCGGCGTGGCGCCCGCCGACATCGCCGAGACGATCGACGAACTCGGCGACCTCTACGACCGCCTCACCGTCGACGATTCGTAGCGTCAATGCGCGCCATGTGCGCATTGACGCTACGAAATCCCCAGGGGGACTAGAAGTCCCAGTCCTCGTCCTCGGTGTTGACGGCCTTGCCGATGACGTATGAGCTGCCCGACCCGGAGAAGAAGTCGTGGTTCTCGTCGGCGTTGGGCGACAGGGCCGACAGGATCGCCGGGTTCACGTCGGTCTCGTCGCGCGGGAACATCGCCTCGTAACCCAGGTTCATCAGGGCCTTGTTCGCGTTGTAGCGCAGGAACTTCTTGACGTCCTCGCTGAGCCCGACCTCGTCGTAGAGCGCCTCGGTGTAGTCGCTCTCGTTGTCATACAGCTCGAACAACAACTCGAAGGTGTAGTCCTTGAGCTCCTGACGACGCTCCGGGGTCTCGACCTCGAGCCCGCGCTGATACTTGTAACCGATGTAGTACCCGTGCACGGCCTCGTCGCGAATGATCAGACGGATCAGGTCGGCGGTGTTGGTGAGCTTTGCGCGGCTCGACCAGTACATCGGCAGGTAGAAGCCGGAGTAGAACAGGAACGACTCGAGCAGCGTCGAGGCGACCTTGCGCTTCAGCGGGTCGTCGCCACGGTAGTAGTCCATGACGATCCGGGCCTTGCGCTGGAGTTGCTCGTTCTCCTCCGACCAGCGGAACGCCTCGTCGATCTCCTTGGTGGAGCAGAGCGTCGAGAAGATCGAGCTGTAGCTCTTGGCGTGCACCGACTCCATGAACGCGATGTTGGTGAGCACCGCCTCCTCGTGCGGAGTGGTCGCATCCGGGATCAGGGACACCGCGCCGACCGTGCCCTGGATGGTGTCGAGCAGGGTGAGACCGGTGAACACCCGCATGGTGAGCTGCTTCTCGTACTCGGTGAGCGTGCCCCACGACGGGATGTCGTTGGACACCGGCACCTTCTCGGGCAGCCAGAAGTTACCGGTGAGGCGATCCCACACCTCGGCGTCCTTCTCGTCGGGCACGCGGTTCCAGTTGATCGCCGAGACCCGGCTGACCAGCTTGATGGGCGCTCCGTCGGCGGGGCTGTGGGGAGTGGACGCAGTCGTCATAGAGATCTAGCTTCTTTCGCCGAGGTCGTTCCTTGCGAGACAATTGGCGACCAGAGTGTCTAAGCAGGTCCTGCTCAAACTCTTAGAGTCGACGCCGCGGCGGCTATCCCGCGACCCGTACTAACGACCCTAACGTACACCAGCGAGGCACCGGGCCCAAAAGCACCACGGCGTGGAAAGTTGCTGAAATATCTTGGCACACAAAGAGAGCTGGCGGCACGGGTGTGCCGCCAGCTCTCCGGGGACGGTGTGTGACGGGTGCGACTATTGGGAACGCATCGAACTAGCCCACACCCTCGTCGCCGCGCTCTTTGCGCCGCTCGGCTGCAAATCGTCTGAATACCTCGACGAGGTTCTCCGAGTTATCGATCGCTCTCATTGTCACCCTCAGGTTCGTTGAACGTCCGCGGCCCAACCCTGGCAGTTTTCTCACCAACCGCTTCGGCAACCGCTTTACTTCGTCAGCGGCGCGCGAAAACCGCGACTGCTCTCCCTGCGCGTACGTCAAGATGGTCGTTTCGTAGTATCTACCGGCGGACATGAGCAGGACGTTGCCAACCCATGCGCTCGGAACGAGGAGGAGAGGCCTCCCGTCGACGGCAGGTACCTCCATGTCCTGGTCAGTCCACTGAGACAGGTTCGGATCCCAGATCTGCCGGGTGATGGTCATCGTTCGGTGCGGCCCGGTAGAAAACTCCGGGAAGAGCGCAAGCATAGCTTCGGTGAACTCAGCGAGGGCGCTAAATACGATTCTAGTTGTGATGTCCGAGGTGATGTCCCGATCAATACCCTCAACGAACATCGGGAGCTCTTCGAGGTACTTGAGCACTCCGACCCTGAGCAGAGCGTCGAGCTTTCCATTCAGGGCATCCCAGATCCACGAGCCAACGTCGTTTCCGCCCCCTCGGCCACGAAACCCGTTTGCCGACATACCAAGTCGAGTCTCCCAGGGCTCCGAGAACATCTTCAGAACAGCTTCACCGTAGGCACGTTCGACTGAGTCGGTAGACATTACGCACCGAGCAACGGTGTCGAAGTAGCTATCCAAACACCACCGGGCATGCAAGGCGTACGACTCACCCGAACTGTCGAGTCGGATCTTGTACGGATCGAGGTACAGCTTGTTATCCAGGTCGACACCCACGTCGGCGAACGGTACAGGCCCCCGAATCCCGTAGTAGTCGGTGATCCTTCTCATAAAACCAGCCCCTTTCTAGGCAGTTTCTACCCAGGAGCCGGAATGTGGCCGGATGCCACTGAACTTTCCGATACGCTGTCGTGGACTGACAAAGTCACACAGCGTCTCCGGGCGCTTCTCGGCCTGGCTCCGTTGCAGCGGAGTCAGGCCGAAGTCTTCTTCATGCCTGTTCAGGCATTCACAACATGCAGCTGACGCAGCCCTCCACCTCGGTCCCCTCGAGCGCGATCTGACGCAGGCGGATGTAGTAGAGCGTCTTGATCCCCTTGCGCCATGCGTAGATCTGCGCCTTGTTGACGTCACGCGTGGTGGCGGTGTCCTTGAAGAAGAGCGTCAGGCTGAGACCCTGGTCGACGTGCTGCGTGGCCGCGGCGTAGGTGTCGATGATCTTCTCGTACCCGATCTCGTACGCGTCCTGGTAGTACTCCAGGTTGTCGTTCGTCATGTACGGCGCCGGGTAGTAGACGCGGCCGATCTTGCCTTCCTTGCGGATCTCGATCTTGGCGGCGACCGGGTGGATCGAGCTGGTCGAATGGTTGATGTAGCTGATCGAGCCGGTCGGCGGGACGGCCTGCAGGTTCTGGTTGTAGATGCCGTCACGCTGGACGGCGGCCTTCAGCTCACGCCAGTCGTCCTGGGTCGGGATGGCGATCCCGGCCTGCCCGAACAGGTCTCGCACCTTCTGGGTCGCCGGCTCCCACACCTTCTCGGTGTACTTGTCGAAGAACTCACCGCTCGCGTACTTCGACTTCTCGAAGCCGGTGAACGCCCGGCCGCGCTCGGCGGCGATCCGGTTCGACGCGCGCAGCGCGTGATAGAGCACCGTGTAGAAGTAGATGTTCGTGAAGTCGATGCCTTCTTCGCTGCCGTAGAAGACCCGCTCACGCGCCAGGTATCCGTGCAGGTTCATCTGCCCCAGGCCGATGGCGTGAGACTGGTTGTTGCCGTGCTCGATCGAGGGCACCGACGTGATCGTGGTCTGGTCGCTCACCGCGGTGAGGCCGCGGATCGCGGTCTCGATGGTCTGGCCGATGTCGGGCGAATCCATCGTCTTGGCGATGTTCAGCGAACCCAGGTTGCACGAGATGTCCTTGCCCACTTCGGCATAGGACAGGTCGTCGTTGAAGGTCGACGGCGTCGACACCTGCAGGATCTCCGAGCACAGGTTGGAGTGCGTGATCTTGCCGTCGATCGGGTTGGCCCGGTTCACCGTGTCCTCGAACATGATGTACGGGTATCCCGACTCGAACTGCAGCTCGGCGAGGGTCTGGAAGAACTCGCGCGCCTTGATCTTGGTCTTGCGGATGCGGCGGTCCTCGACCATCTCGTGGTACTTGTCCGTCACGTTGACGTCGGCGAACGGTACGCCGTAGACACGTTCGACGTCGTACGGACTGAACAGGTACATGTCGTCGTTGGCCTTGGCCAGCTCGAACGTGATGTCCGGGATGACCACACCGAGTGACAGGGTCTTGATACGGATCTTCTCGTCCGCGTTCTCGCGCTTGGTGTCGAGGAAGCGGTAGATGTCGGGGTGGTGCGCGTGCAGGTACACCGCGCCCGCGCCCTGCCGGGCACCGAGCTGGTTGGCGTAGGAGAAGGAGTCCTCGAGCAGCTTCATGATGGGGATGACACCCGAACTCTGGTTCTCGATCTTCTTGATCGGCGCACCGTGCTCGCGGATATTGCTGAGCAGCAAGGCAACTCCGCCGCCGCGCTTGGAGAGCTGCAAGGCCGAGTTGATCGACCGGCCGATCGACTCCATGTTGTCCTCGATACGCAGCAGGAAGCACGAGACGGGTTCGCCGCGCTGCTTCTTGCCGGAATTGAGGAAGGTCGGCGTCGCCGGCTGGAACCGGCCGTCGATGATCTCGTCGGTGAGGTTGCGCGCGAGGACCGTGTCGCCGTCGGCCAGGGTCAGCGCCACCATGCACACGCGATCCTCGAAACGCTCCAGGTACCGCTTGCCGTCGAAGGTCTTGAGCGTGTAGCTCGTGTAGTACTTGAACGCCCCGAGGAAGGTCGGGAAACGGAACTTCTTGCTGTAGGCGTGCCCGAAGAGGCTCTTGACGAACTCGCGGTCGTACTTCGCGAGAACCTCGGGCTCGTAGTAGTTCTCTTCGACGAGGTAGTCGAGCTTCTCGTCGAGATCGTGGAAGAAGACCGTGTTCTGGTTGACGTGCTGCAGGAAGTACTGGTTCGCGGCTTCGCGATCCTTGTCGAACTGGATCTTGCCGTCGGCGTCGTACAGGTTGAGCATCGCATTGAGAGCGTGGTAGTCGAGCTCGCCCGGGTCGTGTCCCGAGGGCCCGGGGTGCACACCCGACTTGCTGGCTGAAGTGGTGTCCGAGACGGCGGCGGTGGGCGACACGACAGATGACTCCTGCGGGTAGTGGTGGCTGTTACCGAGGGCCGGTGCGGCCAGAGTATGGGAGGGGTACGACAAAGCCTGATCGAGCGGAATTCGCAGGTCAGGCGGGCGAGGCGCTGAGCGACACGCTCGCCGCGAACGCCGGACTCTGGGCGAATTCGGCGAGTCCCGCGCGGACGCGGTCGACATCGTCGGAGGTGCCCATCAATTCGAACCGGTAGAGGTAGGGGACGTGGCACTTCCGTGCGATGACATCGCCGGCGTAACAGAACTCCTCGCCGAAGTTCGTGTTACCCGCCGCGATCACCCCCCTGATCGATGACCGATTGTGTTCGTCGTTGAGGAAGCGGATGACCTGCTTGGGAACGTAGCCGCCGGGTTGCCCCGTCGCCTTGCCCCCGCCGTAGGTCGGGCAGACCAGGACATACGGCTCATCGACACGGAAAACACCGGTCCGATCGAGGACCGGGATGCGCACAGCGCGCATGTCCAGTTTCTCGACGAACCGGTGGGTGTTCTCCGAAACCGAGGAGAAGTACACGATCAACGGCGATTCTGCCGCCATGTCTCCTCCAGCCTGGACGTTCTCGTCGATCTCGCCGGCCGTGTCCGGCCCGGCACTGTCGGTGTCAACGCCGTGAGCGGCGTGACCATTTCCTCGATGACCCCGCGGTGCGGCGTGATCCGGCTTCCCCGTCGGATCGCCTCCGAACCGTCGGTCGGGCGGGCGATGTCACCGTCATGGTGACGACAGATCAGGCAGCGGCGGTGGCGAGTGCCTTGATGCGGTCGGGACGGAAGCCCGACCAGTGCGCGTCGCCGGCGACCACGACGGGTGCCTGCAGGTAGCCGAGCGCCATCACGTAGTCACGCGCCTCGGCATCTTCGGTGATGTCGACGATCTCATAGGACAGACCCTGCTTGTCGAGGGCCTTGTAGGTGGCATTGCACTGGACGCAGGCCGGCTTCGTGTAGACGGTGATAGACATTCGGAGGTACTCCTCGGGTCGTAGGAATCGCCAGTGACGTGCGGTTTCCCAGCGTGAAGATGGTGACCTGGATCACCATCGTGGTGGCTTTCTCCGAGGAGTCGAACTGCTTCTCGTCGTCTGCCTGACTGGTAGCTCAAACACTACACCTAGTGGCTGACATTTCTGGTCACCACAAGGGCTTGTGAATAACATTGATGGAAGACATGCAGGTCGGAGCGGTGCACGATCACAAATCCCCCGCGTGTCCTCCGCGTGTCCGGCGTGTCGTTCACAGGCTGTCCCGAGGCGGTCCACAACATGTCCACCGACCATCCACATCCGCCCCCGGTCGCACTCGCGGCCCGACGCCGGCACCCCCGGACACGACGACGCCGCGCCGGGCAAGGGCCGGGCGCGGCGTCGGGACGTTGGTGCGGGTCAGGCGCTGACAGCGACCTCGTCGACGAGCCGGGTGACGGACGCGACGACCTTCTCGACGACCTCCGGAGAATCCAGGCCGGCCTCGGGCAGTGCCGCGAGCTGCAGACCGAGGTCGGCTTCCGCGATCGCGCGACCGCCGGCGATGCCGACCGACTTACGGGTGTCCTCACGGGTCCACGCGCCGCCGTACTGGCCGAGGGCCGCGCTCAGCACCGCGACGGGCTTGCCCGTGAGCGCGCCGGTGCCGTAGGGCCGCGACAACCAGTCGATGGCGTTCTTGAGTGCGGCGGGGATGGTGCCGTTGTACTCGGGGGTCGCGATCAGCACGCCGTCGGCGGCGCCGACGATCTGGCGCAGGTTCGCCACGGCTGGGTCGAGCTGCTCCTCGATGTCGATGTCCTCGCTGTAGAACGGCAGCGAGCCGAGATTGTCGACGACCGTGATGGAGACTCCCGACGGCGCATTGTCCGCGGCCAGGTGGGCGAGCTGGCGGTTGACCGAGGCCGTACGCAGGCTTCCGACCAGCGCGACCAGTTCGACGACTCGTTCCGACATGTGATTCCTCTCGATGGCACAGGAGTCCGTGGAAGTCCACGCGACCTTGTCTACGACATGCTCTAACCGGACCAGGGTCCGATTCATTCCGCATCTGGTCAAGAGTTACGCTCATCACGTGCCAAACGGGCCCGACCACTCCCCACTCCACATCTCGCTCAATTCTTCGGGGACCGAACGTGCCGACGCCGCACGTAACCGGCGTCTGCTGCTGGCTGCCGCCAAGAACCTCATCGATCACCACGGTGCGGCCGCGGTGACGATGGAGGCGGTTGCCCGCGAAGCGGGTGTGGGCAAGGGCACAGTGTTCCGTCGCTTCGGCAGCCGGACCGGGCTCATGCTCGCTCTCCTCGACCACAGCGAGTCCGAGATCCAGCAGGCGTATCTGTCCGGTCCGGAGCCGCTGGGTCCCGGCGCTCCCCCGCTCGACCGACTCCTCGCCTACGGTCGCGCTCGCCTCAAGCTCACCGCCGACCACCTCGACATCCTGCTGGAGGCCGGCGCCGGCGCCGAGGACTTCATGAGTCACCCGGTGGCCCGAACGTCCACCCAGCATGTGCAGATCCTGTTGCGCCAGTTGGGTTTCGACGGCGCGCTGGATTTCCTGGCCCTCACTGTCCAGGCGCCGCTCTCGGCGAGTTCGGTCCGCTACCTGTTGGTGGACATCGGGCTCGACCTCGAGACGATCACCCATCAGTGGCAGGACATGGTCACCGCGCTCGTCACCGGACACGACCGGTCCTGACCGTCGGGTCCATCCCGGTCACGCGTCCTCGCGGCGGCGGTCAGGCGGCGAGGTGTCCGGCGTACTCGCCGCGCGCCGCGGCTCGCGGACACCTAGCCTGGGTTCCTGTGAAAGCTGTGATCATCGGCGCCGGTATGGGCGGGACCTCGGCGGGCATCGCGTTGCGACAGCTCGGGCACGAGGTCGAGATATACGAGCAGGTCACCGAGAACCGCCCCGTCGGCGCGGCGATCTCGGTGTGGTCCAACGGGGTCAAGTGCCTGAACCACCTCGGCCTCGAAGCCGAGACCGCCGCGCTGGGCGGCATCGTCGATTCGATGAGCTACATCGACGCATTCACCGGAGAGACGATGTGCCGCTTCAGCATGGCACCGCTCATCGACGAGGTCAGGCAACGTCCTTACCCGATCGCACGCGCCGAACTCCAGCTCATGCTCATGAACGCCTTCGGCCACGACGAGATCCGGTTCGGCAAGAAGATGGTCGCCGTCCACGACGGTCCGGACGGCGCCACGGTCGAATTCGCCGACGGCACCACTGCCCAGGGTGATGTCGTCATCGCCGCCGACGGTGCGAGATCGCTTGCCCGCGACCATGTGCTCGGTCAAGCGGTCGAGCGTCGTTACGCCGGGTACGTGAACTTCAACGGACTCGTCCCGATCGACGAGGAGATCGGACCGGCCACCGAATGGACCACCTACGTGGGCGATTCGCGTCGGGTATCGGTGATGCCGGTGGCGGGCAACCGGTTCTACTTCTTCTTCGACGTGACCATGCCCGAAGGGGTTCCGTTCGAACGCGGAACCGCACGCGAGGTGCTCGCCGAGGAGTTCGCCGGATGGGCGCCCGGCGTCCAGAAGCTCATCGAGACACTGGATCCCGCGACCACCAACCGCGTCGAGATCCTCGACATCGATCCGTTCCACACCTGGGTCCGGGGACGTGTGGCACTACTCGGCGACGCCGCGCACAACACGACCCCCGACATCGGGCAGGGTGGTTGTTCGGCGATGGAAGATGCGATCGCCCTGCAGTTCGCCTTCCGTGATCACGCCGACGACCTGCACGCGGCCCTCGCGACCTATGAGGCGTCACGCACCGAACGGGCCGCCGACCTCGTGCTCCGCGCACGGAAGCGCTGCGACGTCACGCACGGCAAGGACCCGGAGGCGACCGCGGCCTGGTACGAGGAACTGCGATCCGAGGATGGCACCAACGTCATCCGCGGGATCGTCGGCAACATCGTCGGCGGCCCGCTCACGTAGGGCCGCGGCGGGAGCGCCGTCGATCATCCGCCGGTCGAGGGTCCTTCGGTGTGCTCCGCGCCGGCGTCGAGTCG
Source organism: Gordonia sp. HS-NH1 (assembly GCF_001418765.1). NCBI lineage: Bacteria > Bacillati > Actinomycetota > Actinomycetes > Mycobacteriales > Gordoniaceae > Gordonia > Gordonia sp. HS-NH1. The sequence continues at coordinate 48,405 of NZ_LIYC01000016.1, read as the reverse complement.
TGCGGTCTCCAGGCCGTCGTGCGCGACGAGGGCGTTCTCGCGCGAGAGGGTCGGCCCGGGCGCGAGCAGCGACACCACCGACCACGGCGCGCGGGACGGTGAATCCCCGAGCCCGAGGATGCCGCCGGTCTCGAAGTCCGGCACGCCGAACCGCACACCCGAATCGTTGACGTAGAACAGCGATTCGGTGCGCGAGCTGTCCGCCTCGTTGCCGGTCACCTGCAGATACTGGCCCGAGCCCGGCGGCATGTAGACCGCGTCGAGGTTCGGTCCGGCACCATCGGACGACGTCAGCCGGACCGGCACCGCGTCCGACGCGAGCGGCAGTTCACGCCCCGCGAGCAACGTCGTCTGTGCGCGCGGCTCCCCCGTCCCGCGGGTCCAGGTGCGGCACAGCGTCGGATCGCCGCCCACGTCCAGCAGCGTCGGCGCGACTTCGGGAAAGTCCGAGACGGGTTCCGACTCCACGGTTCTCAGCGCAGCGAGCTGCCCCGGGGCGACGGTGGTCACCGGAGCTGCGTCGGAGTCGGCCAGCCGCATGAGTTCGGCGGTCGGGGCGCTGATCTCCTGCACCCCGTCGCGCAGCACCAGATGATAGGACGTCGTGTCGTCGACACCGACCGACTTGACGACACTGCCGACACTCGCGCCGTCGACTGCCCCGGGCTGGCCGGCACCCGAGATCTCCGGCACGGCAAGCGGATCGACCAGTGGGAAGGTGTTGAGTAGGCCGGTGGACATCTGCCGGGGCGTGGCCCCCTCGAGACCGAGGGCCCGCATGACGGGCGCGCTCTCGGTGTCGACAGCGGCACGGACCGGACTCCAGACACCGTCCCGGAACAGCTGATACACCAGGAAGGTCTGGTCGCCGCCATCGACGAGCACGGCGTCGGCGGGGTTCGCCGTCCCGATCGCGTCACCCAGACGCGGCGTCTCGGCGATGACGGTCTGCTCGATCGACTCGACCGGCGCGTCCGACACGGTCGACGAATCGCAGACCGTCCAGGTGGAGGAGTCCGGGTGCGCCGACTTCGGCAGTGCCGCCGGCGCACCCGGGATGCCCAACAGGGGTCCGCGCGGGTACGGCTTGAGCTTGTTGTCCCCGACCGAGGTCGGCGACTCCGAGCTACCCGTCACCAGCCGTGCCGAGGCCAGGTTGAGGACGGGATGCAGGGTGTCCTCGATCAGGACGTAGGTGCTGCCGCTGTTCTTGCTGACGATGATCGTGGCGTCGCCGACGGACCCCTGCGGCCGGATCAGGCCCCAGATTCCACACCCGCCGAGGACCAGCAGACCGAGGACGGTCCCGACCACGAGCGCCTGCAACTGTGAACGCATGGGATCGTGCAACATCCGGACGTCGCGTCGTACCAGGGCGTGCTCGAGCCTCTTGATCAGGAAACGGTAGCCGTTGACCTGGGCTTTGGTCGTCAGCTGACGTGCCACGGCTCCCCCTGTCCGCACCCGGGCCGCGGCGTCGGACCTTCTCCGGCGGCGAGCGGGTTGTGATCTCCTGCGGCATACCCCCTGCCGCGCGGTAGTAGCCTAACCGACAAACATGCCCCTGACGTGTGGGGCTCCACCGCTTGTGCACACTCTCGGTGGACGGCACACGCCAGTCGGCAGCGGTGATCGAGGGGGTCGCAACCGTGGAGCGGAACAGGCGTGGGATCGCACTGCCCACACTCGTCGTGATCGAGGCGGTGCTGGCGCTCGGACTCGTCGTCTGGGTGGTGTCCGGCAGCGTCTGGGGTGCAACCGCACTCGGCGTGGCCGCGGTCGTCTCCGCAGGTCTGGTGCGGGTCGGCGGCCGGCCGTCGGTGTTCGGTCGAATCGTGGCGAATCTGTCGTTCTCGTGGTCGCGGATGCGCCGCGACCACGCCGATCTCGCCCCGGCCCCGTTCGACATCCCGCTGCCCGCCCCCAGTACCCACGCCACCGCACGGCGGACATCGGCTCCGACGACCATCGGCGCGAGGTGGGTCGGCGACACCCTGGTCACCGTCGTCCGGGTGGACCCGGGCAGCCCGGCCGTCACCTACCTGACCCCGGGCCACAGCGAACTCGGCGACGAATCGGGCCAGGTGGTGCCCCTCGGCGTCCTGGCCGAGTGCATCAGTCCCTACGACATCCGGCTCAGCTCCATCGAGGTCATCAGTCACGGTGTGCGCGTGTGGGGTTCGGGCATCGCGCCGGACACCTACGACCGCACCCTGGGCCCGCTGTCGGCGACGGCCCAACGGTCGGTGCTGGTCGTCCTCCGGCTCAATCCCCTCGACTGCGCCGACGCCGTCGCCCGCCGCGGGGGCGGCGCGACCGGTGCACTGCGCACCGCGACGGTGACCACCCGCCGCGTCGCCAAGAGGCTCGCCGAACACGGCTTGTCGACGACCATCCTGTCGGCGGCACAGATCACCGCCATCACGGCGCAGCTCATCGAGGGCGCAAGCCTCGACTCGCTCGCCGAGGAACGCGACTCGGTCGGCGTCGCCGGTCTGCGGATGCGCAGCGCCGCCGTCGAACCGGCCGCCCTGACCGACGTGCTGCGCGGCATCTGGGTCAACTCCGCGGTCTCGACGACCGTCACCGTGAAGTTGTGCCCACGAGTCACCGAGGGCAGGCGTCGCGGCGATCGCACGACGGTCGAGGTGTCCGGGATCGTCCGCGTCAACGAGTTCCCCGCCGCGAGGCGCGCACTCGGTGGATGGCCCGCGGGTCTGATCCCCCTCGACGGCCGCCAGTTCGACGCTCTCGCAGCGAGTCTCCCCATCTCGACGCCGACCCGGCTCGACCGGGCCGTACCCGCACTCACGGGTTCGGAGGCGGAGGCGTTCCTCGCCTCGGCGCGTATCCCGGCAGGCGGTTGCGGCCAGCTCATCGGCGCCGATCACGCCGGCCGCGCGGTCGCCACCCGGCTCGTCGGACCCGGTATCTCCACGGTCTCGGTCGCCGCGGGCATTCACGTCGTGGCCCAGATCGCTCTCCGCGCAGTCGCGGTCGGTGCCGCGGTGCGCGTGCACACCGACCGCCCGCACCGGTGGACCCCGGTGGTCACCGCCGTGGGCGATCCGAGCGCGCTGTCACTCTCGGGCGACCGCACCCCGGCGCGCCCCGGCCCCGGCCTGGTCATCGTCGACGGTGTGGCGCCACCTTCCCCACAACCCGACACCACGCGGATGATCGTCGTCGCACCGGGCCTCGGCGAACCCGCCGACGGCGCCACCGTCGCGCTGCGTCAGAATCCGCGTACGCCACAGGACATCGCACTCGACACCGGCGGGCGGCCGATCCTGGTCACCATGGTCGCGACCCCCGACGAATGGAACCTGATCGGCGGCTACCCCGAACCCGCGGGCACCGCTGCGGCTACTCCGGTCCGGCGCTGACGGACTGACATCATTCGGACGCGGACGCCACCGATGAGGTCGGGTCGGGTTGCGCCGAGACCGCGGCCGGCACCAGCGCGCGGTAGAAGACCGCACGAGCCGACGCCGCGCGGACGATGACGTCCGGGTCGTCGTCGGTGATCCACACCGCCCGTCCGGCCGTCACGGTGAGCGGGTTCCCACCCGCCGGTCGGACCTCCACCGCGCCGCTGAGCACGGCGAGGATCTGCGGGCCCGGCATGTCGAAGCAGATCGACGAGGCGTGGTGGAGGCCCGTCCCGTCGAGTTCGACACGCGACAGCCGGAATTCGGGAGCGGGGGTGAGGTACACGCGCTCGGCGCCGACGGTCCGGATCTGCGGGGTCAGGTCCGAGACATCGACCGGGGTGAAGTCGAGGACGCGCAACAACTCGGGAACGTCGATGTGTTTGGGCGTCAGTCCGCCCCGCAGCACGTTGTCGGAGTTCGCCATGATCTCCACGCCCGTACCGCGGAGGTAGGCGTGCAGGTTGCCCGCGGACAGATAGAGCCCCTGCCCGGGTTCAAGGTGAATGTTGTTGAGCAGCAACGATGCCAGGACACCGGGATCGTTCGGGTAGGCCTCCCCGAGTTCACACACCGTCCGCAGTTCGGCGACGAACTCCGTCTCACCCGCGCTCAGCACGGTGACCGCGCCGGCGAGTACCGCCGGGACCAGCTGACGGAGCAGCGACTCGGGCAGCGTCAGCCACGTCGTGAAGAGCGCCCGCAGCCCCTCCGAGTCCGGCTGCCCCGCGAGCATCCCCAGATAGGGGTCGAGCTCACTGACCTGCAGTGCGCGGAGCAACCGAATGGTGTCCTCCGGTCGACGGAAGCCGGCCAGGGCGTCGAACTGGGTCGTCGCGACGATCAGTTCGGGCTTGTGCCATGGATCGCGGTAGTTGCGGTCGCGGGCTTCGAGCGCGACACCGCGGGCGTTCTCGCGTTCGAATCCTGCCCGGGCCTGTTCGGCGGACGGATGTGCCTGCAGGGACAGCGGTTCCTCGGCGGCGAGCACCTTCAGGAGGAACGGCAGACGCTCGCCGAAGGCCGCCGTGCTTGCCGCGCCGAGCGTACCGATCGGATCCGCGTCGATCACGTCGACGAGATCCTGCTCGATCCCGGCGACATCGACGCACCGAGCCGACCCCGCGGGATGGGACCCGAACCACAGCTCCGCCTCCGGGTGCGCCGACGGCACGGACCTACCCTGCATGGACGCGATCGCGGTCCGCGACCCCCAGGCGTATGGCCGCACCACTCCGTCGATGATCCTCATTGCAACGCGTTCCCAACCAGGCGGAGGTACACCGCCGCCATCTCGACCCGTAGTGCCACGATCAGGAAATCCAGTACATCCCCCGGGCCGTCGGCCACCGGATCCTCACCCGGCGCCGGACGCCGGTCCTCCCACTCGCGGCCGTCCGCGCCCCCGGCGGCCGAAGTCTCTTGCGCACGATCGATTCCGACGAGGAGATCGACCTCGCCGAGACCGGTGATCCGCTGACGCGTGAACCATTCCCGCCGCCCCGTCGAGACGACCTGGACACGCGGCGCGGGAGCTGCCGGCGGTCCGTCGAAGTCGGGGTCGTAGAAGATCGAGTCCGCACTCGGTGCGACATCCGAGCGCGACCCGAGCAACTGCACCATTCGCGAGACGTCCGTGAGTTCGGCTGCGGCGCTGACGATCCCGGAGAGTCCGACGAGCCCGGCGACGGCATGCCGGGCGATGGCCGCGCCGGCCGGGCTGTCCGCCGTCCAGACGGTGGGGCGGCCCCGGACGCGCAGCGCCAGCGATTTGGCGCGATTGTGGAAGGCGTCGCGGGCCGGGTGTCCGGTCGAGGCCTCGTCGTCGAGTGCGTCGGCGAGGTCGTCGAGTGCGGGCACGCTCCCGGTGAACCGGACCTGGGTCAGCGCACCGAACACCGCGAGCAGCGCGGCGGCGAACCCCACGAAGCGGAAGCGGGGTTCGATGTCGAACCGCGGCGCAAGGTTGATCCCGTTGCCGCCCAGCGCATCTCGAAGAGGCCCGGCCACGGGGGCGACCACCACGACCTCTGCGCGCCGGCGCAGTGCCCGCGCGGCGGCGTCGGCGAGCGCCATGTCCCCGGCGTCGTCGCCGGCGATGATCACGACGTCCAGCGGCCCGATCCACCCGGGCAACACCGGACCGCTGACCACCGGGACGTCCACCCGGGCGCCGAGCGTGGCCACCGCGAAGTCGGTGGCCCGATGGGACACCCCGCTGGACCCGTGGACCACGACCACGCTGCGCGGACGCAGATCGGCGAGCGGCGCGAGCACGCCTTCCCGGACCGCTTCGGCGACGGCGCGTATCTGAGCACCGGCGAGTGCGACCGATCTCAGCAAACCGTCGACATCAGCCGAGATCAGCTCCTCGGCGTTGTCGAGGTCGGGGGAACCGGTTCGCATGCCACCAGGGTAGCCAGGTCGCGGAGTCGGCGCCCACGTACTCGGCACAGTCCGGGCAACACGGGACTGTGTCGTCACTGAACAACGCACAGTCGACGAGAAACAACGCACGGTCGACGGCAAACGACGCCCAGTCGACGAGAATCGACGCCCAGTCGACGAAAGACGACGCACGGTCGACGGGGACGGCGCATGGTCGCGGTGGCGACGTCCCTCCTCGACGTCGATGAGGTCCACGCCCCCCGCGCGGTGGTGACCGGTCAGTCGACCGGATCCGGTAGTACCCGGAGATGTCCGCGACGCCCCGGACGCGGCCGGGTCTGGTGCCGCGGCGCCCCGGCGGGCTGCGGCGGTGCGTCGACCGGGCCGGCACGATGGCGCCCCGAACGACGGTCCTCGACGGCGTCCCGGTGAGCGTCGGCGAAGTGGGTGTCCTCAAAAGCATCGAGTGCGTCGATCGGACCGCGATCGACATAGCGCGGGCGTCCACCACCGGCGACGGCTCCGGCCTCCCGGACCGCCTCGGCCAGGGCGGTCAGCTCCTGATCCTCGGCCGGCGGTGCGGAGAAGCCACGCTCGCTGCGCAGCATCTCCCAGCCACGCGGGACGGTGATCCGTCGTGCGTGGTCGTCGCACAGGTCCCACGAGTGCGGCTCCTGCGACGTCGCGAGCGGACCGATCACCGCGGTCGACTCGGCATAGACGAAGGTCAGGGTAGCCACCGCGGATCGGGCGCAGCCGGGTCGGCAGCACAGTCGGGGAAGCTTCACGTGACGAGATTAGCCCTCGTCGCTCGCAACCACGTCGACGACACGCTCACCGCGCGGGCCGCCGGAGAACACACGGGCGGCCAGAGGAGACACGGGCTCGCCCGACCTCCTACACTCTCGCCATGCGTATCGACCCGAAGCCGACTCCACGTGGCTCCTCCGGCCTGCCGGAGGCGCGCCGCGGTCGGCGGCGGGTGGGCCGTCACCGAGACCGTCGCGGACGCGGACTGCGCTCGCCGTTGCTCCCGCAGGGTGTCCCCGCCCACAACAGCCGGTCCGACGAATTCGACGCGGTGGCGCTCGAGGCCTTCGCCGAGATCGACGCGCAATGGCACGACCAGATCGCCGGCCTCGACATCGCCGTCGACGAGATACCGAGGCTGCTGCCGCGTGACCCGGAGACCGTCGAGTGGCCCGACGAGGTGACCGCGGACGGCGCAGTCCCGCTTGCACGGCTGATCCCCGCCGGGATGGATGTGAACGGTGCGCCGACGCGTGCGCAGATCATCCTGTTCCGCCGGCCGCTGGAATCCCGCGCCAAGAAGGGCACCGAGTTGCTGGACCTGATCCACGAGGTCCTCGTCCAACAGGTGGCGACACACCTGGGTGTCGACGAGGACACGATCGACCGCGGACCAGAGTGATCCGCGGTCGAAGTGCCGCGGGGGCCGTTCGGCCGACCGCGGCGAGATGATCGGTGATGTCGAGCGATCCCCGTTCGGGGACCCGACTCAGATGATGCCGCGCTTGAGGCGGCGGCGCTCACGCTCCGACAGGCCGCCCCAGATTCCGAAGCGCTCGTCGTTGTGCAGCGCGTACTCGAGGCATTCGGACTTCACCTCGCAGCCCTGGCAGATCCGTTTGGCCTCGCGCGTCGACCCACCCTTCTCGGGGAAGAACGCCTCGGGGTCGGTCTGCGCGCACAGCGCGCGGTCCTGCCACTGCTCCTCGACGGCATCGAAGAGATCGTCGAAGTCGTTGGGCACCAACGAGAGATGGCGACGGCCCGGGTCCGTGTCGTCGACGACGGGCCCGAGTGGCGACCCGACATCGGCCCTGGCACCGACGGCCGACGAGGTGGCGGTGCCACCGATCATCGAATCGTCAACGGGGCCAAGGGTATTGAATTCGGCGATGAATTGCGGGCGATTCTGTGGTTCAAGCGGATTGCCGATCGGGTTTTCCAAAGCCATCGTCGGCGCCTCCTAGCTCGGGATGTTGGTAGTTTCTGCGTCCTTTGCGAACACGGCCTGTGTGCCGCACCCACCACTGTTGCCACACCACTTGTACTACGGATGCGGAAACTCCCACATCAGACGTACACACAGCGCCCGAGCGACGGCCCGCGAAGTGCCGGAACCGACCCTCACCCGAGTTCGAACATACAATCGAATCCGTTGAAGTCCAGCGGTTTTCGATCCAGAGGTTCTCGATCTCAAACTCGGAATGACACTGATGTGATTACACACGCCCGAAGCGGTCGCGGTCAAGTTGAAGTCAAAGATTCTCTGTTTACCACCAGGATCCGACAACGGTGTGACTCGACACGACGTTGACCTCAACCCGACGTCAAAGTCACACCGACCCCGGCACCGGTAGGACTCATCCCGACCGCGCCGACAGCGCCTGACCGCCCTCTCACACCGCGCACTACAGTGGCGGTGTGAAGGAGTACCTGCTGTGAAGGTGACCGTACTCGTCGGGGGCGTCGGAGGGGCACGATTCCTCCTCGGTCTGCGCGAATTGTTCGGCCCGACGGCGTTCCCCGTCCCCCAGGACGACGCGTCCGGCGCCCAGGCGAGCGAACACGAGATCACCGCGATCGTGAACGTCGGCGACGACGCGTGGATGCACGGCGTCCGCATCTGCCCCGATCTCGACACGTGTATGTACACCCTCGGCGGCGGGATCGATCCCGAGCGCGGATGGGGCCGGCGCGACGAATCCTGGCACGCGAAGGAGGAACTCGCCGCCTACGGCGCCGACCCGGACTGGTTCGGCCTCGGCGATCGCGATCTCGCCACGCACCTGATCCGCACCCAGATGCTCGATGCGGGATATCGGCTGTCCGATGTCACCGCCGCGCTGTCCCGGCGATGGAACCCCGGCGTCCGGCTCCTACCCGTGACCGATGACCGTCACGAGACGCACGTCGTCGTCGCCAAACCCGACGGCGAGGACGGCGAACGGGTCGCGATCCACTTCCAGGAGTGGTGGGTGCGCCATCGCGCCCAGATCCCGACCTTCGGCTTCGCACAGGTCGGTTCGGACGACACCACTCCGGCTCCCGGCGTCCTCGACGCGATCGCCGACGCCGACGTGGTGCTGCTCGCACCGTCGAACCCCGTCGTGAGCATCGGCGCGATCGTCAGCGTTCCCGGGATGCGCAGCGCGCTGCGCCAGACGAAGGCCCCGGTCGTCGGCATCTCACCGGTCATCGACAACCGCCCGCTGCGCGGCATGGCCGACGAATGCCTGTCGGTGATCGAGGTCGAGTCCTCGGCCGAGGGCATCGCCGGACATTACGGCGCTCGCAGCGGCAACGGGATTCTGGACGGATGGCTGATCGCCGAGGGCGACCACGCCACCGTCGACGGCATCGCCGTCGGCGCCGCCCCCCTCCTCATGACCGATCCCGCGGCCACCGCCCAGATGGTGCGCGCGGCGTGCGCACTCGTCGACGTCCCGCTCCCCGATTCGAACAAGGGCCGCGCGTGACCGCTCGCCCCGACCATCGTGCCCCGGGCCACCTCGAGATCCGTCCGGTGACCGGCCTGCCCGAATTCACCGCCGGCTCGGACGTCGCCCGCGAGATCCTCACCGCCGCACCGTGGCTCGAATCCGGTGACGTCCTGGTCGTCACCAGCAAGATCATCTCCAAGGCCGAAGGCCGGATGGTCGACGCGCCGAGCGACCCCGAGGCGCGGGACACGTTGCGCCGTCACCTCGTCGACCAAGAATCGGTACGCGTGCTGGCACGCAAGAACCGGACCCTGATCACCGAGAACCGCCTGGGCCTGGTCCAGGCCGCGGCCGGGATCGACGGCTCGAACGTGCGCAGCGACCAGCTCGCTCTGCTCCCGGAGAACCCCGACCGCAGCGCGGCGGAGCTCCGGCGAGCCGTCGCCGACGCCACCGGCCTCGACGTCGCGGTGATCATCACCGACACGATGGGCCGGGCCTGGCGGACCGGGCAGACCGACGTCGCCATCGGCGCCGCGGGTATCGCCGTCACCCATCCGTACGAGGGCGGAGTCGACGAGTACGGAAACCCGTTGATCGTCACCGAGATCGCGGTGGCCGACGAGCTGGCCGCCGCGGCCGACCTCGTGAAGGGCAAACTCGCGGCCGTCCCCGTCGCGGTCGTCCGTGGTTTCGCACCGGCCGAGAACGGGACCACCGCCGCCGACCTGATCCGGCCCCACGACGAGGACCTGTTCCGTCTCGGTACCGAGGAGGCGATCGCGCAGGGACGCCGCGAGGCCGTCCGCACCCGGCGGTCGGTGCGGACCTTCGCCGACCGGCCCGTCGACCCCGAAGAGCTGCGTGCTGCGCTCGGCGAGGCGCTCACCGCCCCGGCCCCCCACCACACGCATCCCGTTCGCTTCGTCTGGCTGCGGTCGGATTCGCGGCGCCGCGAGCTGCTCGACGCGATGGCGCACGAGTGGCGCACCGATCTCGAATCGGATTCCAAGACAGCCGAGTCCATCGAGAAGCGGCTGCGGCGCGGCCAGATCCTCTACGACGCACCGGAACTGGTGATCCCGTTCCTGGTTCCCGACGGCGTCCACGAGTACCGCGACGAACGACGCAACGCGGCCGAGCACACGATGTTCACCGTGGCAGCGGGCGGGGCGGTCGCCACCCTGCTCACCGCACTGTCGGTCCGCGACATCGGCAGCTGCTGGATCGGCTCGACCATCTTCGCCGCGCCGACGGTGCGCCGGGTCCTCGACCTCGACCCGGGCTGGGAACCACTCGGCGCGGTCGCCATCGGCCATCCCCTCGAGCCGGCGGGGCTGCGCGAGCCCGCCCCGACCGCGGACTGGGTCGTCGAGCTGTGACCGCCGAGTCGCTGCACGCATCCGCAGTCGAGGCCCTCACCCGGTGGGAGACACCCGATCCCGCTCAGGACACCCTCCGGCACACGTACCTCGCCTTCCTCGCGGCGTCCCCGGAGGGATGCCTGCGAGCCAGCGCTCCGGGACATCTGACGGGTTCGGCGATCGTCTTCGACGCCACGCGCCACCACGTCCTGCTCACCCTGCACCCCCGGGTCGGGAAGTGGATTCAGCTCGGCGGGCACTGCGAACCGACCGACGACTCCATCGCCGACGCGGCGCTGCGTGAGGCGCGGGAGGAGTCGGGCATGCCCGAACTCGTGCTGGACACGCCAGACCCCGCGGATCCCGGCGGGGGGATCGTGCATCTCCACACCCACCCGATCACCTGCTCGCTGGGGGTCCCCACCCGCCACCTCGATGTCCGCTATCGCGTGGTCGCCGCTCCGACGTCCGACGGCGAACTCCCACGCGTCGTGCGCAGCGACGAGTCGGTGGACCTGCGCTGGTGGCCGGTCGACGCCCTGCCGGACGACGCCGGAGACGACATCGCGACACTCATCGGCGCGGCCCTACGGGACGGACGGCCGCGCTAAACGCGGAGGTTCTTCCCCACCGTGACCACACCGCCCGCGCTCACCGAGAACCGCTCGCGGTCGGCGCTGACGTCGACACCGAGTTGCTCGCCGTCGCCGACCACGACGTTCTTGTCGAGGATCGCCTTGCGGACGACCGCGCCCTTGCCGACGCGCACGCCGGGCATCAGCACGCTGCCCTCGACCACCGCGCCGTCTTCGACGATGACGTTCGAGGACAGCACCGAGTTGCGGACCGTGCCCCCGGAGATGATGCAGCCGGATCCCACGACCGAGTCCTCGGCGACCCCGGACTGGACGAACTTGGCGGGCGGCAGGTTGTGGGTCTCGCCGCGGATGGGCCAGCGGCCGTTGTAGAGGTTGAAGATCGGGTGGACCGACACCAGGTCCATGTGCGCCTCGTAGAACGCATCCAGTGTTCCGACGTCGCGCCAGTAACCGGTGTCGCGTTCGGTGGCACCGGGTACCTGGTTGTCCTTGAAGTCGTAGACGAAGGCGGTGTTCCGGCGCACGAAGGCCGGGATGATGTCACCGCCCATGTCGTGGTCGGAGTCCGAGTCGGCGGCGTCGGCGCGCAGCGCGTCGACCAGCGCCTCGGTGGTGAACACGTAGTTGCCCATCGACGCGAACGTCACGTCGGGATCGTCCGGCGTGCCGGGCGGATCGGCCGGCTTCTCCAGGAAGCGGGTGATCTTCCCGCTCTCGTCGGAGTCGATGCAGCCGAAGGCCACCGCCTCCGCTCGGGGCACGCGGATCCCGGCCACCGTGACGTCGGCGCCGGATTCGATGTGCGCGGCCACCATCTGCGACGGATCCATCCGGTACACGTGATCGGCTCCGAAGACGACGATGTACTCGGGTCGTTCGTCGGTGATGAGGTTCATCGACTGGAAGATCGCATCGGCACTGCCGGTGTACCAGCGTGGTCCGAGTCGCTGCTGGGCCGGCACCGGGGTGATGTACTCGCCGTGGAATCCCGACGTCCACCAGGTCTGCGAGATGTGCCGGTCCAGCGAATGCGACTTGTACTGTGTCAGCACGCAAATGCGCTCGTAACCGGCATTGACCAGGTTGGACAGCACGAAGTCGATGAGTCGGTAGGCACCGCCGAAGGGCACCGCAGGTTTGGCGCGGTCCATCGTCAGCGGGTACAGACGCTTGCCTTCGCCGCCTGCGAGGACGATGCCGAGGACGTGCGGCTCAGATCTCACTCCCCCAACTTAACCGCGATCGAAGCCGTCGGCCAGATGACCGGGCGGTCAGTATGCGTGGCGTCGGCCGCGACCGGGGTTTGGCAGCACCGATGGCGATCTGCGCGCGTTGGCACTAGCGTCGAGATCATGCGGGTGGCGATGATGACACGGGAATATCCACCTGAGGTCTACGGTGGCGCCGGGGTCCACGTCACCGAATTGGTCCGGTATCTGCGCGATCTCATCACCGTCGACGTGCACTGCATGGGCGCCGAGCGGGAGACTGCCTCGGTGTACACCCCCGACCCGGGGTTGGCCGGGGCGAATGCGGCGATCACGACGCTGTCGGCCGATCTGCGGATGGTGGTGGGTGCGTCCGGTGCCGATGTCGTGCACTCCCACACCTGGTACACCGGCCTTGCCGGGCACCTGGCGGGACAGCTCTACGACGTGCCGCACGTGCTGACCGCCCACTCGCTCGAACCGTCGCGCCCGTGGAAGGCCGAGCAACTCGGCGGCGGGTACCGGGTGTCGAGCTGGGTGGAACGCAACGCGGTGGAGTACGCCGACGCGGTGATCGCGGTGAGCTCGGGGATGCGCACCGAGATCTGTGACACCTACCCGCGTCTGGACCCTGAGCGTGTCCATGTGGTGCGCAACGGGATCGACACATCTCAATGGTTCCCGGTCGACGATCCGTTCGGACCCGACTCGACGCCGACCGCACTCGGGCTCGACCCGGATCGCCCGATCGCGGCGTTCGTCGGCCGGATCACCCGGCAGAAGGGCGTCGCACATCTGGTGGCCGCGGCGCACCGGTTCGATCCGGACATCCAGCTCGTCCTCTGTGCTGGTGCCCCCGACACGCCGGAGATCGGCGCCGAGATCGAGAGCGCGGTGGGCGAACTCTCCGCCTCGCGTCCCGGCGTCCACTGGGTGCGCGAGATGCTCCCACTCCCCCGCATCCGCGAGATCCTGACCGCGGCAACGGTCTTCGTGTGCCCATCGGTGTACGAACCGCTGGGCATCGTCAACCTCGAGGCGATGGCCTGCGGTACCGCGGTGGTGGCCTCGGCGGTCGGCGGCATTCCCGAGGTGGTGCGCGACAACGTCACCGGCCGCCTCGTGCGGTACGACCCCGTCGATCCGGCGACCTTCGAACACGATCTCGCCGACACGGTGAACGCGGTGGCCTCGGATGCGGCGGCGGCGTCGGCGATGGGGGTGGCCGGCCGCGAACGCGCCGAAGCCGAGTTCTCCTGGGCGTCGATCGCCGAACAGACGCTGGGTGTCTACGAGTCCGTACGGCGTTGAGCGGGTGAGCGTCCGCGGACGGGCCGACACGTGGTCACCACGACCGACACCGTGACCGGCACCCGACCGTCCCCGGCGAAGGCCGCGGCCCGCGAGCGGATGTCGGCCTCGTCGGAGTGAAATGCCGACGGGCCCATGGCGACCAGATCCCCCACGGTCTGCGCGTCGACGTCTGCGGAGTACCGGACAGGTGACTCGTCGACCAATTCGAAGCCCGCGTCGAGCGAGGCACGGAGGCGCTCGGATTTGGCCTCGTCGACACGCAGCATCGCCATCGGCTCGATGAGTTCGCCGAGGTGGTCGGGCCCCGGACTCACGATGATCAGTGCGCCATCAGGGGCCAGTACGCGGGCGAACTCGCTCGCGTTGCGCGGCGCGAACACCGAGAGCACCACCCCGACAGCGTCATCGACGACGGGCAGGCCGCGCCAGACGTCGGCGACGACGGCAGCGAGGGGTCGGGGTCCCCGCGCCATGGCCCGCGCGCAGTACTTCGAGAGGTCCAGGCCGATTCCGGCGGCCGAGGACCGTCCGTCACCGCCGGGCACCCCACTCGCCTCGACCGCGGTGCGAAGATAGTGTCCGCCACCGGCCCCCGCGTCGAGGATCACCGGCCGGTCGTGTCCACCCGTGACCTCGGCCGCGCGGCCGGCGACGAAATCGACCACGGGGAGCAGGAAACCGGAGTCGTGCACGCGGGCTCGGGCGGCCACCATGGCTGCGGTGTCGGCGCGCAGCGCGCCGGACCGGCCGTCGAGCAGTGAGACATAGCCCTGACGGGCGAGGTCGAAAGAATGCGCCTGCGGACAGCGCAGCGACGCGCCGTCGGCCGACAGGCGCCCGGTACACACCGGGCAGCGCAGGATCTCGAGTACCGAAGTGAGGCCATGCGCCCGGTGCGGGGTCGGTGGGTCCGCCCGGGCCTCATGGGAACTACCCTCGTGGGGCATGTTCAGCCGGTTACCCCGCGGAGTTCCTCGCCCAGCGCGGCTGCTTCGTCGGCGGTCAGCTCGACGACCAGTCGACCTCCACCTTCGATCGGAATCCGGACAACGATTCCACGCCCTTCTTTGGCCGCTTCGAGGGGGCCGTCCCCAGTACGTGGCTTCATTGCCGCCATTCTCAAGCTCCCTTCAAGGTCCCTGCTCCGAACATGATACGTGCCCGGGTCGCACACGATTGTCAGTGCGCGACACGCGCGCCGCGCGGTCTCGACGTACAGCCCCTACTGGGGGGTGCTCGGCGGGCCGGACCGCCCGGCGTCCACGCCGCCGTTCCCGGTGATACCAGCGGCGGGATCGTCCGGAGCCGCGCCCGCTTCCGCCCCGGGCACCGACTCCCGTTCGCGCAGACGCGTGATCACCGACCGCAGGTCGTCGACCTCACGCGCGAGACGTGCCAGCGCCCAGTCGACTTCGGCCTGCTTGTAACCACGCGGGGTCTGGGCGAAGCGCAACGCACGCACGTCGTCACCGGTGATGCCCACCGACGGCAACCGGGTGAGCGTGGTGTCGGGCTCGACCGGCGGCAGATCTTCTCCGCGTCCGAACACGAACCAGACGACAGCGAACACGATCGCGACGACGAGTCCCATGATCAGCAGGTACAGCAGCAGCGTCTGCATGCGTTCCATCCTGGCAGAAGCGCCCGGACGACGGCCCGGCACAGCACCGACCCGGCGACGGCCACCCGCGTCAGGGCGGGCGGCGTCGCCGGGTCGGGGCCGGGTTCATCAGGTCCGGCCCATCAGGTCCGGAGCCGCCTAGGAGGCCATCTCCTCGGCCTTGGGGGTCAGGGCGCGCACGGTGTTCATCGGCGGACGATCCTCGAGATAGACCTCGGTGGTGTGCGGCGTGAAGGAGCCGTCGGGTTCGGCGGTGAACTGGGTGAGCCCGACGCCCGAGTCCTCGATGCCGCAGCGGCGCATCAGGGTTCCGACGATCTGGCGGCTCATGACCCCCAATTCCACCAGCGGGCGGTTGCGATGGGTTCGGACCCCGAGGTTGACCTGACCGATCCCGGCCAGGCCGTACCGGTCATAGGTGTCGATGAGAAGGCCGATCTCGACCCCGTAGCCCGGCGCGAACGGCACCGACGAGAGCAACTCGCGGGTGCCGGCGTACTCGCCGCCGAGTGGCTGGAGGACCGCGGTGAGATCCGGCTTCTGGGATGCCAGGAGGGGGCGTGCCACGAGCTCGGTCACGCGTCCGCCACCGTTCGCGTCGTGCGTACCGCCCGTGCGCAGCGGGCGCCGGTAGTAGCCCTTCACGAGCTGGATCTCGGGGTTCAGCAGGAGCGGACCGAGCATCTTGGGCACGAACATCGGGTCCGGGTCGATGAGGTCGGAATCGACGAATGCGATGATGTCGCCGGTCGCCACGGCGACCGAACGCCACAGCACCTCACCCTTGCCCTTGACCGGGTCCAGCTCGGGTACCGCCTCCTCGCGGGAGATCACCTGCGCGCCGGCGGCGAGCGCGCGCTCGGCGGTGGCATCGGTGGACCCGGAGTCCAGCACGATGATCTCGTCGACCAGGGTGCCGTACAGCGGCATGATCGTGGCGATGACGTCGGCGACGGTCTCTTCCTCGTTCAGCGCGGGCAGCACCACCGAGATGGTCCGGCCGTTCTTCGCGTCGACGAGGTCGTCGATCGTCCAGTCCGGCTGCTCCCAGGTGTGGGTTGCCGACCAGCGCTGCTCGGTCCCCGGGGTCTGGGCGACCGTCGGCCACATGGCGGCCTTGTCCCGGCTGACGGTGCTGGGCTTACGTCGCTTCTGCTGCTTGGTCATGCGAGTCCCCTGACTGTTCGGGCGGGTGGTTTCGCTCCCGCGATGGCAGCGACCATGTCGACCACGCGACGAGTGGCAGCGACTTCGTGGACGCGGAAGATCCGGGCGCCTTGGGCGGCGGCCAGACTTGTCGCGGCCAGAGTCCCTTCCAATCGGTGCGCTAGGTCTGTACCCAGAGTCTCCCCTACGAAATCCTTGTTGCTCAGCGCCATCAGGACCGGCCAGCCTGTGTTAACAAGATCTTTCACACCGCGTAACAGAGCCAGCCCGTGGTGAGTGTTCTTGCCGAAATCGTGCGTCGGATCGATAACGATCGAGTCTCGACGCACCCCGGCAGCGAGCGCCCGGTCGGCCGCGGAGGTCACCTCCCGGATCACGTCGGCCACCACCGCGTCGACCGAGTCCCCGTATGCGACGCGGTGCGGCCGGGTCCGCACCCGCGCGCCACCCGTGTGCGAGCAGACGATCCCGGCCCCGCGTTCGGCGGCGACGTCGACGACGTCGGGGTCGAATCCCGCCCAGGTGTCGTTGATGAGATCCGCGCCGGCGGCGCAGGCCTGGTCGGCGACCTCGCTGCGCCAGGTGTCGACGCTGATCAGCACGTCCGGATGCCGGTCACGGATCCAGGCGATCATGCCGACGACCCGGGCGGCCTCCGTCGCGGCGTCGACCTCGCGTCCGGGTCCGGCCTTGACCCCGCCGACGTCGATGATGTCGGCGCCCTCGGCGACGACCCGGTCGACGTGCGCCTGAGCGGCGGCGTCGTCGAAGCTCGCACCTCGGTCGTAGAACGAATCAGGGGTGCGGTTGACGATCGCCATCACCAACGCGCGGTCGGTCGGCACCCGCCGCCCGCACAGCGTGTCCGACGCCGACGTCTCCGGGCCGGAACTCACCCCTTGGGCACCTTGGCGGCGGCGACGTCGTCGGGGTAATCGTCGTAGAACTCGGTGTAGCCCTTCTCCTTGCCGAGCAACACGTAGAGCCGTTCGGCCTCGGCGTCGGTGTACCCCTCCTTGCGCAGCTCGACCTTGCGGTTCTTGAAGGTCGAGGTCTGCTCGAAATCGTCGACGATCCGCACGAACAGCGGCACCGCGTACGACGGCAGCGCGTCGTAGAGATGGCGGGCGAATGCGCCCGGGTCGAGGTCGGCGCCCTCGCGCAGCTTGATCGCGATCATCCCGGCGCGACCGTCGGTGCCGGGGACCTCGACGCCGTACGCCACCGACTGCGCGACGGCCTGATAGGAGTCGACCGCCCCCTCCACCTGGGTGGTGGCGACGTTCTCGCCCTTCCAGCGGAAGGTGTCGCCGAGCCGGTCGACGAAGGCGATGTGCGCGAAGCCCTGATCGCGGACGAGGTCACCGGAGTTGAAGTAGGAGTCACCGTCCTTGAAGGCGTCGCGGATGATCTTCTTCTCGGTCTCCTCGGAGTCGGTGTAGCCGTCGACGGGCACCCGGTCACTGATCTGGGCGAGCAGCAGGCCGGTACCGCCCCGGCCGACCTTCACGAGCCGACCGTCGTCGCCGCGTTTGGGGTTCCCCTCCTCGTCGTATTCCACGATCTTGTACGGGAGCGGGCAGAAGCCGGCGGTCTTGTCGACGCTGAACGCGTTGACGAATGCGAGGTTCAGTTCGCTGGCCCCGTAGAACTCGACGACGCGGTCGACCCCGAAACGCTCGCGGAACTCGTCCCAGATGTCCGGGCGCATACCGTTGCCGACCACGGTGTGCACGGAATGCTGGCGATCCGTGGGCTTCTCGGGCTGCGCGAGGAGGTAGCGACAGAGCTCGCCGATGTAGCAGAACGCCGTCGCACGGTTGAGGATCACGTCGTCCCAGAACTTCGACGCCGAGAACGAGCGTCCGATGGCGATGCACGCACCCGAGGCGAGGACCGAGGACAGTGACACCGACAACGCGTTGTTGTGGTAGAGCGGCAGCGGCACGTACATGGTGTCGCTGTGGCGTAACCGAACGGCGAGACCGCCGATGCCGGACAGGCTCGCCAGCCACCGGTTGTGGCTCATCACGCTGGCCTTCGGCATCCCCGTGGTGCCGGAGGTGAAGATGTAGAACGCCTTGGTCGACGCGGGCAGCTGCTCGGTGACCTCGGGATCGGCTTCCGAGAGTCCCTCGGCCGCGGCGTCGAACGCGGCGAAATCGTAGACGTGTTCGGGCAGGACCGATTCCGGGATCGACTCGAAGGCCTCCGCGCACTCGGGATCGTGGATGAGGACCTTGGCCTCGAGGAGGCCGACGCTGTGCTCGAGCACCTCGCCGCGCTGGTTGTAGTTCAGCATCCCGGCGATCGCGCCGAGTTTGACGGTGGCGAGCATCAGCAGCAGGTCGGTCGTGCAGTTCTTGGAGAGCAGCGCCACCACGTCGCCCTTGCCGACGCCGTCGGCGGAAAGTGCTGCGGCGTAACGATTCACGCGGCGGTTGGCCTCGCCGTAGGTGGTCGTGCGGCCCTCGAACCGGACGAACGGCCGGTCGGGGTGCTCGGCCGCGTGCTTCTGGAAGACCGAACCGATGGTCCGTTTGGCCTCCGGTGGGCGTCGGATGAGTCCCGGCGCGTGCTTGATCATCCCGGTCGCATGTGGCGCCATCTTCACCACGCCGCGAAGGATGTCGGGGATACCGACGGTCTTCTTCACACTCTGCTGCCGACCGTCCTGCTGCTCGACCCCTTGGGACATCTGCCCTCCGCTCTCCCGCTGGCGTTTCGAGTGCCCCGCGCACTCACGCGCTACCTTACCGGCCGGTAGCAAGACCTTTCCGTGCCGTCGCCAACTCCACCGCGTCGGCGACCGACCGCGTGATGAGCAGCCGGTCGAGCGATCGTCGGGCGACGAACCCGGTTGTCGACAACTCTCGCAGCCAGTCGAGCAACGGCGCGTAGAAATCGACAGGATCGAGCAGGACGACCGGTTTGTCGTGCATCCCGAGGTAGCCCCCGGTCCAGGTCTCGAAGAGCTCCTCGAGCGTCCCGATCCCGCCGGGGAGGGTGATGAACCCGTCGGCGCGCTCGTCCATGAGGCGTTTGCGTTCGCGCATGGTCTCGGTGACCACGAGTTCGCCCGACCCGAGGTCGGCGACCTCGTGCTTCATCAGTGCGCGCGGGATGATGCCGACCGTGTGGCCACCGGCCTCGCGAGCGGCGTTGACCAGCGCTCCCATCATGGAGATGTTCCCGCCACCGGAGACGACCACATGCCCCTGCTCGGCGAGCGTCCGACCCACTTCGGCGGCGAGATCGAGGTAGGGCTGGTCGACGGGACCGGAGGCGCAATAGACGCAGACAGCACTCACCGGGCAATCGTGCCATCGTCGGCCGGGAAGGTCATATCGACCCTCAGGGTGTCGCGGCCTCGATCGCGGCGACCACGTCGTCGGGGTCGTCGACGACGGTGAGCAGGTCCAGATCCTCGGGCGAGATCATCCCACGCGCGGCGAGGACGTCGCGCATCCAGTCCAGGAGGCCGCCCCAGAAGTCGCTGCCCACCAGCACGATCGGGAACCGGACCACCTTCTTGGTCTGCACGAGGGTCAGCGCCTCGAAGAGTTCGTCGAGGGTGCCCATCCCGCCGGGGAGACAGACGAACGCCTGCGCGTACTTCACGAACATCGTCTTGCGCACGAAGAAGTAGCGGAAGTTCATGCCGAGATCGACCCACGGGTTGAGGCCCTGTTCGAAGGGCAGCTCGATGTTGAGTCCGATGGACTGCGCCCCGGCCTGATGTGCGCCCTGGTTGGCGGCTTCCATCGCACCGGGTCCGCCACCGGTGATGACCGCGTACCCGGCCTCGCCCAGCGCTCGGCCCACGCGGACACCGAGCGCGTATTCCGGCGACTCCGGATGCAGTCGCGCCGAGCCGAAGACGGTCACGGCCTCGGCGACCTCGCTCATCGCATCGAACCCGGCGACGAATTCGGACTGGATGCGCAGGACCCGCCAGGAGTCGCGCATGGTTCGTTCGGAACGACGCGTGGCGTCGCGCGGGTCGACCCATTCCAGCAGGCGGCGGTCCGTGGTCTTGCCGCGCTGGTCCCGCCGAATCCGGATCGGGCCGACGTAGCAGGTGTCGGCGTCCCCGGCCTCGTCGGCCTCGTTGACGGCTGCAGCGGGATCGGGCGTGGTCGACATGGCGGTCACGCTAGCAGCGCCGCCCGGACCGGACGGTCTCGGCAGGTCAGGACAGGTACGCGCGCAGCAGTTCGGTCACCGCGCGGATCTGCTCCACCGGCACTCGTTCGTCGACGCGGTGCGCGAGGTTGGGGTCGCCGGGACCCAGGTTCACGGCCGGGATCCCGAGCGCCGAGAACCTGGACACGTCGGTCCAGCCGTACTTCGCGCGGAAGCGCCCGCCCGCGGCGTCGACGAGCGCCGCGGCCGCCGGATGCGCCAGCCCGGGCAGGGCGCCGGCGGCGGAATCGGTGACCTCCAGCCCGAGGGTGCCGTCGGCCAGATCGGCGGCGAACACCTCGCGCACGTGATCGAGCGCCTGGTCCACCGAGCGGTCCGGCGCGAAGCGGAAGTTGACGTCGACGTGCGCGGCGTCCGGGATCACGTTGCCGGCGACGCCGCCACCGACCGCGACCGCGGACAGCCCCTCGCGGTACTCACAGCCGTCGATGTCGACCCGGCGGGCCTGATAACCCGCCAGCGTGGTCAGGACACCGCCGAGTTTGTGAATGGCGTTGTCGCCCATCCACGACCGGGCCGAATGCGCCCGGGTGCCCGTCGTCGACAGACGAACCCGCAGCGTTCCCTGGCATCCCGCCTCGATGAGCCCCGCGGTGGGCTCGCCGAGAATCGCCACGTCGCCGGCCAGCCACTCGGGGAGCTCACGCTCGATGTCGTTCAGGCCGTTGAACTCCGCCGCGATCTCCTCGCAGTCATAGAAGACGAGCGTCAGATCCGAGGCGGGCTCGGGCAGCGTCGCCGCGAGGTGGAGGAACACCGCGTCACCGGACTTCATGTCGACGGTCCCGCATCCGTGCAGGACGTCACCCTCCTCGGGATGGGTCTCACGACGGTGTGGGAGGTTGCCCGCGACCGGCACGGTGTCGAGGTGTCCGGCGAGGATGACCCGCTGGGCGAGACCGCGATCGGTGCGCGCGAGAACGCGGTTGCCGTGCCGGATGATCTCGAAACCGGTTGTCTGCGTTCGCAGGGCGGCCTCGACCGCGTCGGCGATGGCGGACTCGTTGCGCGACTCGCTCTCGATGTCGACCAGTGCGGCGGTCAGGTCGACGGGGTCGGCGGTCAGGTCGAGATCGGGAATGCTCACCCCTTCACCGTAGTGAGCCCATCTCTGCGGCGCCGAAGGAGACGCTGAACTTCACGCACCAGAGAAACACCGACGGATAGTCACCCAGGTCGACGTCGGCGGGGATCTCGTAGACCTGGTTGCCCTTGTTCCCCTTGATCATGCCGAGGTCGACGTGCGGGACCCCGGCGGCCGTGCGCCAGCCACTGAATCCCTCGACGACGTCCCCCTGCGACAGCCACACGTGGACGTCCGGGCCGGTCGTGGTGTCCAGGTTCTCGATCGCCAGGACCCGCGACCCGTCCGGTTGCTCGATGATCGAGACCGTCCCGGAGGTCGAGTGCTCGTGGCTGATCAGATCGCCCCGCGAGACCACCACCGGTCCGGCGGGAGGCGCTTGCCCCGGCGCCGACGTCGTCGGGGTGACCGCCACGGGGATCGCGTCGTCGACCTCGGTGTCGACGAAGATCAGCCACGGCTGGAAGACAGCGACGACGGCCAGCGCCGCAATGACCACGACGCCGAGCCCGCCGAGCACCCACGGCCAGCGCCGGCGTCGGCGCCGTGGTGGTGCGGGCGGCTGCGGATGACCGGTCATGGTGGCGACCCTACGAGCGGCGCACTACGCGTGACCAGGTCTTTGGGCCGAATGGATGACGACGGGTCGGCGCCGCGGCGTCGGTGGCGGGGCGTGGACGTCCGGCATCGATCACCTAGACTCACGTGTCGTGACTTCTACTGGCGCACACGCAACTGGCATCGCGACCGTGATCGACGGGGGTTCGACTCCGGGCGTCGTCCTCGACGTCTGGTTCCCCGAGCCCGAACTCGACGGTGTCGAGACCGCGGAGACGGTGACCCTCGACGAGGAGTCGACGCCGGCCCACCTCCGTGAGCTGGTGGGAGTCGACGAGGCCCGCGGGGTGAAGACCATCGCGGTCCGCACCGGGATCGCCGACATCGCCGCCGCACCCATCGACGCCTACGACGTCTACCTGCGACTGCACCTGCTGTCGCACCGGCTCATCACCCCGCACGGCGCCAACCTCGAGGGCATCTTCGGAATGCTCACCAACGTGGTGTGGACCAACCACGGCCCCTGTGCGGTCGAGAACTTCGAGTCGGTTCGGGCGAAGCTCCGCGCGCGTGGACCGGTCACCGTCTACTCGATCGACAAGTTCCCGCGCATGGTCGACTACGTCGTGCCCGGGGGCGTCCGCATCGGCGACGCCGACCGTATCCGCCTCGGTGCGCACCTCGCGGCCGGCACCACCGTGATGCACGAGGGCTTCGTCAACTTCAACGCCGGAACCCTCGGTTCGTCGATGGTGGAAGGTCGCATCTCCGCGGGTGTCGTGGTCGGCGACGGCTCCGACATCGGCGGCGGCGCATCGACGATGGGCACCCTGTCGGGTGGTGGCAAGGAGATCATCGCGCTGGGCAAGCGGTGCCTGCTCGGCGCGAACTCCGGCTGCGGCATCCCGCTGGGTGACGACTGTGTCATCGAGGCCGGTCTCTACGTCACGGCCGGCACCAAGGTCACCGGGCCCGACGGCACCCAGATCAAGGCGCGCGACCTGTCCGGACAGTCCAACCTGCTGTTCCGTCGCAACAGCCTGACCGGCGCGGTCGAAGTCGTGCCGTGGAAGGGCGACGGCATCGCCCTCAACGAGGCCCTGCACAAGAACGACTGAGTCCCTCGGAGGGATCGCCGCTCACTGGCCGGATCGGCGATCCCGACGTATGGTGGGCCCATGAGCACATCGAACAATCGTTCGACGAACGACACCGAGAACGAGGTCCTCGGCGCAGGCGCCGGAAACTCCACCGAGAAGGATCCCGACGACTGGGTGACCGGTGACGAGCCGATGACCGGGGCGCAGCGCAGCTACCTCGACACCCGCGCGGGAGGCCGGTGAGACGATCTCGGCCGACCTCACCAAGGCGGAGGCCTCCGAAGAGATCGACCGATTGCAGAAGAAGAGCGGGCGCGGCTGACCAGGCCGGGACTCAGCCGGCCAGACGAGCGACCGCCGCACCGATGCGTTCGTCGGTGGCGGTGAGCGCCATGCGCACATGGCGTTCGCCTGCCGGCCCGTAGAAATCGCCGGGGGCACAGAGGATTCCACGCGCGGCGAGCCAGTCGACGGTCTCCCGGCACGGTTCATCCCGGGTGGCCCAGAGATACAGGCCCGCCTCTGAGTGGTCGACCCGGAAGCCCGCGGCCTCGACCGCACCCTTCAGCAGACGACGGCGCGCGGCATAGCGTTCGCGCTGCTCGTCGACATGGGCGTCGTCCCGCAGCGCGGCGGTCATCGCCCCCTGGATCGGGAACGGCACGATGAGTCCGGCATGCTTGCGGACCGCGAGGAGTTCACCGATGAGCTCGGGGTCGCCGGCGAAGAAGCCCGCGCGATACGACGCCAGGTTCGAGATCTTCGACAGCGAGTGAACCGCGAGCAGCCCGGTGTGGTCGCCGTCGCAGACCCTGGGGTCGAGGATCGACAGCGGCTCGCCCTCCCAGCTCAAGCCGAGATAGCACTCGTCGGAGACGACGACGGTTCCCCGCTCGCGTGCCCACCCCACGACCTTGCGGAGATGGTCGAGGCCGAGAATCCTGCCGGTCGGATTCGACGGCGAGTTGATGAACATCAGGGCCGGGTTCATCGGTCCCAGGGCGACGGTCGAATCCGCGCGCACCGGCCGGGCACCCGCGAGCAGGGCGCTCACCTCATACGTCGGATACGCGACCTCGGGGATGACCACGTCGTCGCCGGCACCGAGCCCGAAGGTCGATGCGAGCCCGGCGATGGCCTCCTTCGTCCCGATCACCGGGAGGATGCCCGTCTCGTCGAGCGACGTGACGCCGTGCCGTCGGATCAACGATTCCGCGGCCGCTTCGCGTAACTCGCGCGTTCCGGTCGTCGTCGGATATCCGGGGAACGTCGAACTGTCGGCGAGTGCGTCGCGGATGAGGGCGGGCACCGGGTCGACGGGTGTGCCGACCGAGAGGTCGACGATGCCGTCGGCGTGAGCCTGGGCTGTCGCCTTCGCGCCGGCGATCGTGTCCCAGGGAAAGTCCGGCAGGCGTCCGCTCACACGAGTGGAGGAGACACGCAACGGTGCGGCCGCACGGGAGACGGAGCTGCTCATGCGGAGCCGGTCAGTCCTCTTCGTTCATCGGCGGGAGGCCCTTGATGAACGCCGGATCGGCATCGGTCTTGCCGACCTTGCTGGCGCCGCCCGGCGAACCGAGGTCGTCGAAGAAGTCGGCGTTCGCGCTGACGTAGGGCTCCCACTCGTCGGGAACATCATCCTCGTAGAAGATCGCCTCGACCGGGCACACCGGCTCGCACGCACCACAGTCGACGCACTCATCCGGCTGGATGTAGAGCATGCGTCCACCCTCGTAGATGCAGTCGACGGGGCATTCCTCCACGCAAGCCTTGTCCAACACGTCGACGCAAGGCTCCGCGATGATGTAGGTCACCACTCACTCCTTCGCTAGGGAAGATCCGGGTCGGCGCGACGAGAAGCGCGGTTCGGCGTCGAACAGCACTCCGGCATCGGCGCCGGTGCGGCCCGAGGGCTGGTCGAACCGCACCCCACAGTATCCGCCCCGGTGGACGCTGCGACGAAATCGGCCCCCGTCGAGAAGCACCTGGATCGCCCTTCGAGTAACGAGGATCACACTCGGGCGGTAAACCGACGTCCCGGGTTTCGCTCAGCGTGCCGCCAAACCTCGACGCCACGGCGGTCGGCGGGCAGTCTCGGGCACATGATCGTCGTCGACGAATCCGTCCTCACGGGCCACCGCCCCGTGGGCGCATGCGCTCGGGTGCCGCACCGACCCACGGCGCGGTCGATGTCGATGTGCTGTTGCTGAACCGATCGGCCACACCACATCCATCGACCCTCGCAAGGATTCGCCATGACCTCCACACTCGCCCGCACCGAATGGGCATCTCCGTCCTCGACGCCGTCCCTCTCCCCCGCCCGCCGTGCGCGGAACTCCTCGTCGCTCCGTGAGCGTCCCGTGACCGCTGCCCCGCGCGCCCTCAGCCACCTGCCGACGCGGCTTCGGCCCGCCGACCTCCTTCGCATCACCGACCAGGGCGTCGCGGACGTTCTCGACGGCCGGCACGACGCACTCCTTCCGGAGGTGTGGGACGAGCGGCACCGCTGGTCGACACGTCTGCACGCCGACGACGACGTCGACGTGTGGCTGATCAGCTGGACGCCGGGTGAGGCCACCGAACTCCACGACCACGCCGGCTCGCTCGGCGCGCTGACCGTCCTGTCGGGAAGCTTGCGCGAGTACCACTGGACGGGGGACGATCTGGCGGTGCGCATCCTCGACGCCGGCGACCAGGCCGCCTTCCCCCTCGGGTGGGTGCACGACGTCGTGCGGAACCCGGTTGCGGCCACGCCGGACTCGTCGCCGAACGAGGAGCCCGTCGCCCTGGTGACGCCCACGCTCAGCGTGCACGCGTATTCACCGCCGTTGACCGCGATGTCCTACTACGACATCTCCGAGGGCGGACACCTGCGCCGCAACCGGACCGTTCTCACCGACGAACCCGAATGACCGGGACGGGGCCGACCAAGACCATCGACGACGTCCTCGCCGAGGCACGGGCCCGTCTGGACCGCGTCGACGCCGCGGCTGTTCCCGCCGAACTCGCCGCCGGTGCCGTGCTCGTCGACATCCGGCCTGCGGCCCAGCGCGCCGAGGAGGGCGAGGCGTCGGGGGCTCTCGTGATCGAACGCAACGTCCTCGAATGGCGCTGCGACCCGCAGAGCGACGCGCGGATCGACCAAGCCGTCGACCACGACGTCCGCTGGATCATCCTGTGCTCACAGGGATACACCTCCAGCCTCGCCGCGGCGGCGCTGCAGGATCTCGGGCTCCATCGAGCGACCGACGTCATCGGCGGGTTCGAGGCCCTCGCACCCGTTCTCGACTGAGCGCCACTAGGCGACCGCGGGCCAGGGACGGGGTGCCGGTCGGGTGTCCACGGCGAGCCCGGTCACCGGGTCAGCGAGTGCGGCGACGTGATGGGTCAGAGCCGGGTCGATCCAGTCGGCACCGTTCAGGACATAGGGCGGCTGCGCGGTGATGCGTTCGGTGAGAACGAAATCGGACTCCGCGGTGCGTGCGGCCAGGGCGTCGAGGTGGGGCCACGGGCGCTCCGGATTGACATGATCGGGCGTCAACGGCGACACCCCACCCCAGTCGTCGACGCCCGACGCGATCAGTGCCGCGCATTCGGCGGGCGACACCAGATTCGGCGGCGCCTGGACCCGCATGTGCGGACCGAGGACGATCCGGGCGACCGCGACGGCGGCGAGGAACTCGGTCATCTCGGCATCGGGGGTCGAGCGCATGGCGGTGTCCGGCTTCGCGCGGAAGTTCTGCACGATCACCTCCTGGATGTGCCCGCCCCGGGCGTGCACATCGGCGATCGCCAGCAGCGATTCGGCTCGCTCGGTGAGGGATTCGCCGATCCCGACCAGGATGCCGGTGGTGAACGGAACGCGTGCGGCGCCCGCGTCGCGCAACACCTGCATGCGGACCAGGGGGTCCTTGTCGGGACTTCCGTAGTGCGCCTGGCCTTTCTCGGTGAACAGGCGGCGTGACGTCGTCTCCAGCATCATGCCCATCGACGGCGCGACCGGCCGCAGCCGGAGCAGTTCCTCGAGGCTCATCACCCCGGGATTGAGGTGCGGCAGCAGTCCCGTCTCCGACAGCACCGCAACCGCCGCGGCACGCACATAGTCCAGCGTCGAGGAGTAACCGCGTTCGGCCAGCCATTCGCCGGCCTGCGGCCACCGGCCCTCGGGCCGGTCACCGAGGGTGAAAAGAGCTTCCTTGCAACCGAGTTCGGCACCTCGTCGCGCAAGGTCGACGACCTGGTCGAGTTCCAGATAGAGGCCCTCCCCCGCGCGTGCGAGCTTCCCGGGGACCGTCACGAAGGTGCAGTAATGGCAGCGGTCGCGGCACAGCCGGGTCAGCGGGATGAACACCTTGCGGGAGTAGGTGATCTGACGCGGCCTGCCGGCCGCCTCGAGTCCTTCGTCGCGGATCGCCCCGGCGATGGACTGGAGTTCGGCGAGGTCGTCTCCCGAACAGGCCAGGAGCGCCTCGGCCTCGACGAGACCGATCGGCGCCCGGTCGCGGGCGGCGGCCAGCGCCGCACCAATGGTGGTCTGGTCGGTCATTCCTCCCCCTCCTCGGGTGTTCCGGTGCGGGTGTCGCCGGGACCTGGTTCATACGGCTGGGGGTCGAAGGTGCCGTTGCGCTCCCGGAACGAGGCCGCGGTGCCCGGCCAGAGCAGGGTCAGGCGACCACTGTCGGGGTCGACATACCAACTGTCACAACCGGTCAGCCACACCGTCGACTCGCTGCGCGCGTCGATCTCGCGCGTGTACGCGTCCTCCGCCGCAGGCGAGACCGCCAGGGTCGCGACCCCGTTGTCGGCCATGTACTCCAATGCACCGACGACGTAGTCGAGTTGCGTCTCGATCATGTAGATCGCCGAGTTGTGTCCGAGTGCGGCGTTCGGCCCGTCGAGGACGAACATGTTGGGAAATCCGCTGACGACGGTCGAGGCGTAGGAGGTCATACCCGCGGACCAGTGCTCCGACAACCGCCGGCCGGCCCGTCCCGTGATGCGCGACGCCGCGGGGGGCCGCGCGGACTCGAAACCGGTTGCCATCACCAGCACGTCGAGGTCGTAGGTGTGACCGCTGTGCGCAGTGGCCTTGGACTCGGTGACCGACGCCAGTGCACTCGGCTCAAACACCACGTTGGACCGCTGCAGCGCCGGGTAGAAGTCATCGCTGAGAAGTATTCTCTTGCAACCGATCTCGTAGTCCGGGGTCAGCTGTTCACGGAGGTCGGCGTCGGCCACCTGCCCGTGCAGGTGGTCACGGGCCCGCGCCCGGATCTCGTCGATGTCGGGATGCAGCCCGAGCCGCTGCCGGAATGCCACGTCGGCCTCGGCGAGGAGTCGGTCGCGCACTTCGGAGGCGACGACGGGATCGAGCATCGCGGCGCGCTCGTCGTCGGTGTAGCTCCGGTCCGCCCGCGGCACGACATATGGTGCGGTGCGGCAGAAGACGACGAGCTCCTCGGCGACGTCGGCGAGGTGCGGGACCAGCTGGACCGCAGACGCGCCGGTCCCGACGACCCCGACCCGCTTCCCCGCCACGGCGACCTCGTCGTGCCAGTCGGCCGTGTGGACGACCTGCCCCGGGAAGGTGTCGAGTCCGTCGATGTCGGGGATGCGCGCCTCCGACAGCCGCCCCACGGCCAGGACCAGCGTGCGGGCACAGAACGTGGCGGACCTTCCGTCCGGCGCTGCCGCGGTGATCACCCAGTGCGCGGCCCGCTCATCCCAGACCGCTTCGCGCAGTTCTCGATTGAGTTCGATGTGATCGGCCAGCCGTTCGTCGACGACGATCTGCTCGAGGTAGCCGCGGATCTCGGCACCGCGCGGGAACCGCGTCGACCAGTCTGCGGGTGGCCGGAACGAGAACGAGTACAGATGTGCCGGGATGTCGCAGGCGATACCGGGATATGTGTTGTCGCGCCACGTGCCCCCCACTCCGTCGGCCCGTTCGAGCACGACGAACGATTCCCGCCCGCGACGCGCGAGTTGCGTTGCCATCCCGAGGCCGGCGAAGCCCGCGCCGATGATGACGACATCGACGTCGTCCATGGTCAGCGGGGGCTGCCGCGTTGCGGTCGACGACCCGACCGCGGAGGGTGTCCCACTCACGCGGACACCTGGGGCAGCGGGAGTTGCCGATCGGATCCGGGCTCCTCGTAGCGGGTGGTGCGCTGACGCGGTGTGCGTCCGGCGCGCGCCGCGATGTCGACGACGGCGGCGGCGTCGAGCACGCGACCCGCTTCCGGTCCGGCGGCCGGCATCAGGGCGCCGTCGAGCAGCAGACCACCCAGATCGTCCGCCCCGCCGCGCAACACCAGATCGACGGTGGCGGCCGGGAGTTTCGTCCAGGCCACCTGGAGATGATCGATGAGGCCCGCGGACATGAGCCGGGCGACGGCATGCAACGCGCGGGTCTCCCGTTCCGACGCCGTCCGCGAGGCGGACCCGGCGAGGTGCGGAGGCACGTTCTCGGGCAGCAGCGGCATCAGGATCAGCTCGCTGAAACCGCCCGTGCGACGCTGGATCTCGAGAAGCAACCGCAGATGTGCGATCTGGTGCGCGGGCGTCTCCACGTGTCCGTAGAGCATCGTCGCGGTGGAGAAGAGGCCCACGCGATGGGCTGTCTCGATGACGTCGACCCAGCTGCCGACCGGTGGGGCCGAGCCGGAGGGTGACAGCGTCGCCCGGACGGTGTCGTCGAGGATCTGGGCGGCGGTCCCCGGCACCGATCCCAGGCCCGCCGACCGCAACCGCCCGAGATGTTCGGCGACGGACACCCCGGCACGCTCGGCGCCGTCGACGATCTCCGGGGCCCGGTAGGCGTGCAGGTGCAGCCCGTCGGCGGCACCGGTGATCTCCTCGACGAGCCGGACGTACCCGTCGGCCGGCAACTCGGCGGGCAGTGGACCCTGCATGCAGATCTCGGTCGCACCGAGCCCGACCGCCTCGGCCACCAGCTCGTCCAACCCCGGGTCGTCGGGGCCGAGACGACTGACGACGCCGGTGTCGAAGTTGCGGTTGACCACGAAGGTCAGCGCATCCGGGTCGGTGACGCGACGGCGCACGGAGTCGGCGAGGTCGCACAGTTCGTCGAGGTGCGCGCCGCAAGCGCCGAGCAGCGCGACCCAGCCGTCATCGTCGAGGGCGTCGGCCCCGAGTGTCGGGTCGTCACGAACACGGCTCAATGCGGCCGTGACGCGCTCGTTCGGGGCCAGGATGTCTTCGGCCCACGCGCGCAGAAGCATGTCTCTCACTCTAACGCCGCCCGCCGCAGTGCAGCGCAGAGCGCCCCCGCGCAGGTGCGGTCAGTCGGGCTCGGGCAGCCGACCGGTCCAGGCCAGCGCGGCGCACGGCCCGACCCCGAGGACGAGGAGCAGCAATGTCTGCACCAGGTAGCCGCCGCTGATCGAGAGCACGACATCACCGCCCGGACCGGGGAGTCCGCCGGCGATGACGACCACGAGTCCCCACGCGGCGAGGGGGCCGTACCGCCACGGGGTGGCGGTGAAGGCGGCCGCGAGCCAGAGCAGGACCGCGTTGACCACCCCGGCGACGAGGGCGGCGACGGGCAGAGCGACGCCACCGAAACGCTGGTAGGTGAACGCGACGCCGAGCAGTCCGATGGCGAACCCGTCGACGATCAGGAATCCGAGGAGGACCCGGTCGAGGACGGACCCCGGCGCGGGGCGAGTGGAACGTGTCATCGGCTTCATCGATCCCGGGTCTCAGTCGATCCCGGCGAACAGGTCCGACTCACGTGCGCCCGGGTCGTCCGGGGCACCGAGCGACTCGTGGCGTTCCGGTTCGGTGAGGATGTAGTGCTCCGCGCTCGCGATCGGCTGCAGGATGTTGTTCGACAGCGCGTATTCGGTACCCGACGCGGCGACGGTCACCTGGGTGGCATGGGCGGCCAGGGCGGCAACCTTGCGGTCGAGGTACGCACTGATGTCGATCTCGGTGGTGATGTCGGCATCGGGGTAGCTCGGCAACTCCCCCGCACGGGGCATCCGCCAGTCGTCGGGCACCGTGACGGCCCGGGCCAGACCGGACTCGAGGGCGCTGCGTTCGGTCACCGACTCATAGACCTTCACGGGGCCCCGGCCCAATTCGCGGGCGCGGGCGACCGCGGCCGCGGTGACCTCGTGCACGAGCTTGTGGTCGGGATGTCCGTACGTCCCCGAGGCGTCGTAGCTGACGACCACCTGGGGTGCGAACTCGGTGAGCACATCGACCAGCGCGCGGACCGGTTCGTCGAACGGTGCCCGCACGAGTGCGCGCGGGTGGTTCGCGGACGGCGCGCCGGCCATTCCGGAATCCCGCCAGCGTCCGGCGCCGCCGAGGAATCGCGGCCGCAGCGGGGCCCGGCCGTCGGGAGTGAGCTCGGCCAGGGCCCGTGTCAGTTCGAGGACCCGGAAACCACCGAGTTGGTCGGCACCTCCGTCGGCGACCAGTTGCGCCCACTCGTCACCGATGACCTCGCCCTCCTCGCCCAGCGTGAAGGTCAGGACCCGCACGTCGACGCCCTCCGCGAGATACCGGGCGATGGTGCCGCCGGTCATGATCGTCTCGTCGTCGGGATGCGCGTGGACGAGCAGCAATCGGCGACCGTCCGAGGTACCGGTCACGACAGCTCCCAGTCCACCGCGGTCCCGAAGATCGAGACCTGGATGGGTCCGGTGAGCGGGACGTCGCGCACGGCGGACGTGGTTCCGACGACCATCGAGTCCTGGTACAGCGGCAGATAGACGGCCTGGGCGGCCAGCAGCGGTTCGGCCTCGTTCAGCGTCGGGACCGGGTCGTCCTCGGAGAGCGCGGTCCGTGCGAGCTCGATCAGACGGGGGTCGCACAGTCCGGAGATGTTGCTGGCGTAGCTGTCCCCGGGATCGCCGCCGCTCGGCGCGATGCTGGTGGGGGTCGGCGGCGTCGCGGGCGACGGTTCGGTGCCGGGTTTGGGCTGGTTGCAGTCGACCTGCGAGGCGAGCGATGCCGCCGGCGGCACGCCGAGCCCCGACCACCCGACCACCAGGTCGACGCGCTTGTTGGTGAGGGCCGAACCGTACAGCTCACTGTTGGGGAGTGTGACGACCTGCGCGCGCACCCCCGCGCCGCGGAGCTGGTCGACGATGCTCGACGCGGCCGACGTGGTCCGTGGATCGCCGGCGACCGCGCCGACACGCACGATGAGGTCCTGACCGTCTCGCTGGAACGGCAGGATGCCCTCGGGCAGCTCCGGCACCTCGGCCAGCCCCTCGATCGGGGCCTCGCCCGAACCCGGGACCGGGGATGAACCGGACGGGGACGGGGAGGGGGACGAGGACTGCGACTCGGACGACGGCGCGGGCACCGGGGACGCGGAGCCGACCGGTTCCGGCGCGGCGCGACGATAACCGGCGCCGGCCAGCAGGGCGTCGATCTCGGCCGGTCCGGCACGCGGTCGGTCCACCGGCGAATAACCGGGGTCCGACGGCGCGAAGACCGTGTTGGCGTACGGCTCGACGACCCAGTCCCCGGCACCGGCGAAGGTCGTCAGCCGCGGGTCGATCAGCCCGAGGATCGCGCGCCGGACCTCGACCGAGCTCATCGCATCGGTCCGGGCGTTCACGCTGACGCCCAGCGACCGCGCTGTCAGGCTGCGCGCGGTCTCCAGACCGGGCAGGGCGGTCAGTTCGGCGTCGGTGGCCGGCGAGGCACCCAGGGCCACGACGGCCGAATCGCCGGAGCGCACGGAGTCGAGCATCTGGGCCTCGGTGCCCGCGCGACGCAGCACGATCTGATCCAGCCGCGGCGGTGTCACCCAGTAGCGATCGTTGCGGGCGAGCCGGACCTCGTCCCGGGTCTTGTCGATGCCCACGATCGCGTAGGGACCGGCCGACACCGGCTTGCCGGTGTCCATCCCGGTCTGGAAACCCGCGGGCGCACCCTTCAGCACGTGGCTCGGCAGCAGCCCGGTGAAGAGCTCTCGCCAGGCCGGATACGGCCGCTCGAACCGCACCTCGACGACCTTGCCGCCCTCGCTGGACTGCACCGAATCGATGAGTCGGTAACCGGCCGGAGCCACAACATTGGGTTGCCGCGACATCTGCTGCCACAAGAAGTTGAAGTCATCACCGGTCACCGGGAGGCCGTCGGACCATTGGGCGTCGGTGTGGATGCGGTAGGTGACCGTGAACGGCGCCCGCGACGTGACCTCCGCGGAGGTCACGAACGAACGCTGGAGTTCCCACACCGTCCCGCGCGGTGTCTGGACCGGGGCGAAGGCACTGGGCAGCGTCATCGCCGCGACCGCCGTGGTCACCGGGTTCTGGTCCGCGGCGATGTGCGGATTGAACCCCGAGCCGACCGAGTCGGTGGCGATGTAGATCGTCTTCTCCACCGGGTACTCGGTAGGGGTGGGCGGCGGTCCCGTGTCGCGGACCGGGGGCGGCGGATCGGACATGCACGCCGTCAGCACGACGAGCAGGGCGACACCGCACGAGAGCACACCGAGGATCCGGCCACGGACCCGGTTCGCGGCCTCGCGGCCAGGACGTGGTCTCGCGCGATTCACCTCGGATACCCCCATGACAAAGAAGCTGCTCGGTCCGTCAAGACGTGTCGAGGCCACCGCCCCGGTCGCCGGCCGCGGTCAGGATCCGACGGCGGCGTCTCGGGACTTGGCCCGCGAACGCTCACGTGCCCGCGTGTTCGAGTCGAGGTGCACCTTACGCACCCGCACGACCTCCGGGGTCACCTCGACACACTCGTCGGCGGCACAGAACTCCATCGCCGCCTCGAGGTCGAGCTGCATCGGCTTGGCGAGGGTCTCCATCACGTCGGCCGAGGACTGCCGCATGTTGGTCAGCTTCTTCTCGCGGGTGACGTTGATGTCGAGGTCTTCCTGACGCGGGTTGATACCCACGACGTGACCCTCGTAGCTGTCGTCGCCCGGGTTGACGAAGAACGTGCCGCGATCGGCCAGCTGGATCATCGCGAACGGGGTCACCGTGCCGGCGCGGTCGCTGACGAGCGAGCCGGTGTGGCGGGCGCGGATCTCGCCGGCCCAGGCGTCGTATCCGTCGAAGACGGCGTTGGCGATACCCGTGCCGCGCGTCTCCGTGAGGAAGTCGGTGCGGAAACCGATCAGGCCACGCGAGGGCACGATGAACTCCATCCGGACCCACCCGGTGCCGTGGTTGTTCATCTGCTCCATGCGGCCCTTGCGGGCGGCCAGCAGCTGGGTCACCGCACCGAGGTACTCCTCGGGGACGTCGACGGTCAGGTGTTCGAAGGGCTCCTGAACCTTGCCGTCGACCTTGCGCGTGACCACCTGGGGCTTGCCGACGGTCAGCTCGAAACCCTCGCGGCGCATCTGCTCGACGAGGATCGCCAGCGCGAGCTCACCACGTCCCTGCACCTCCCAGGCGTCCGGGCGGCCGATGTCGAGTACGCGCAGCGAGACATTGCCGACCAGCTCGGCGTCCAGGCGCGACTTGACCATGCGGGCGGTCAGCTTGTGACCCGAGACGCGGCCGGCCAGCGGCGACGAGTTGGTTCCGATCGTCACCGAGATGGCGGGCTCGTCCACGGTGATCCGCGGGAGCGGCTGCGGGTTGTCGACGTCGGCCAGCGTGTCGCCGATCATGATCTCCGGCATACCGGCGACGGCGACGATGTCGCCGGCCGATGCCGACTCGGCCGGTGCCCGCTCGACGCCGACGGTGGCGAGGAGTTCGGTGATCTTGGCGCGTTCGACGACGGCCTCGCCGTCGACCTCGCGGCACCAGGCCACCTGCTGACCCTTGCGCAGGGTGCCGTTGTGGATGCGGACGAGCGCCAGACGACCCAGGAACGCCGAGGCGTCGAGGTTGGTCACGTGCGCCTGCAGCGGAGCCTCCGGGTCACCCTTGGGCGCCGGGACGTGCTCGAGCAGGACGTTGAAGAAGTCGTCGAGGTTCTCCCCCGACGGGACCTCGCCGTTGGCGGGCTGGACGGTGCTGCACTTGCCCGCGCGGCCCGAGGCGTAGAGCACCGGGAGTTCGAGGACCAGCTCGGCGGCCTTGGCGGCCTCGTCGCTGAGGTCCGAGGCCAGGTCGAGCAGCAGGTCCTGCGTCTCGTCGACGACCTCCTGGATGCGGGCGTCGGGACGGTCGGTCTTGTTGACGACGACGATCACCGGCAGCTCGGCGGCCAGCGCCTTGCGGAGCACGAAGCGCGTCTGCGGCAACGGGCCCTCGGAGGCGTCGACGAGGAGCACCACACCGTCGACCATCGACAGACCGCGCTCGACCTCACCACCGAAGTCGGCGTGGCCGGGGGTGTCGATGACGTTGATGACGACCTCGGTGCCGTCCGGCTGGCGCCGGTGGACCGCGGTGTTCTTGGCGAGGATGGTGATGCCCTTTTCACGTTCGAGGTCACCGGAGTCCATCACCCGGTCGACGACCTCGGCGCGCTCGCCGAAGACGCCGGACTGGCGCAGCATGGCGTCGACGAGTGTGGTCTTTCCGTGGTCGACGTGCGCGACGATCGCGACGTTGCGGAAGGTGGGGGCAGCGCTCACTGGCTCTCTTTCGTGTGGGTGGGGACCTGCGGCGGCGGCCGGCGCTCGGCTCGACTGCGGAACGTCGGCGACGCTCGCATCCGAACGGCTCTGACCGGCGCGGGGAGCAGATCACCTAGGGATTCAATGTGACAGAGTATCGGCTCGGACGGTGAGACCGCGATCACAGCACCCGGAAGCGGTCTAGTTAGGGTCTGCTAACCTCGCCGTATGGGCAAGGTCGACCCGACCAAAGTGGGCTCTCTGAAGCCCAAGAAGAAGTGCTGCCGGAGTTCCACGCGCTGCGTCCGCTGTCCGGTGGTCATCCACCGGATGCGCAAGCTCGACACCTCCGACATGTCGAAAAAAGAACTCCACAAGGCGCTGAAGAAGGCGCGCGCGGCCTGAGCCCGACCTCACCCCGGCGGGATGTCCCCCTCGCGTTCTCCGAGCCGGTCGTCGTCGACCGATCGGACCGCGACGGCCACCGCGACGAGCGCGATCCCGACCGCCTCGAGCGGCCGCGGGACCTGTCCCAGCGCCAACAGGCCGATCACCGACGCGGTCACCGGTAGCAGCGCGAGCAGAATGGCGAACCTCGCCTGGCCGACCCGCCGCAGCACCACCTGGTCCAGTGCGTACGGCACCGCGGTCGACGCGATGCCCAGCAGGAGGCCCTGGGCCAACACAACCGGCAGCGCGGCACCCTCGCGCACCGCGTCGGCCACCCACCACGCGAGCGGTGCGGTGAGCAACGCGGCGACCGCGAAACCCGTCGCCAGGTCCTCGACGCCGGCGCCTCGCGCCGCCACGCGCTTGCCCAGGACGATGTACCCCGCCCAGCAGGCGGCCGCGGTGAGCGCCAGGACGACGCCGATCGCCGTTCCCGACCACCGGACATCGGCGATCAGGACCACGCCGACCGCCGCCAGGACGAGGGCGGCGACATCGCGACGCGTCGCCGAGCCCAACGCGGCCACCACGATCGGCCCCAGGAACTCCAGGGCGACGGTCGTACCCAGCGGCAGATGCGCGAGCGCCTCGTAGAACGCGATGTTCATCCCCGCGGTGATCAGCCCGAAACAGGCCGCGAGGCGCAGTCGCCCCCACCGCCACGCGGTCCGGGGCGGCCGCACCCACAGCAGCAACACCAGGGCCGCCCCGGCGATCCGCAGCCAGGCCACCGCGGCAGGGGCGATGACATCGAAGAGACCCACGGCGACAGCCGCACCGAGGTACATCGACGTCGCGCCGACGATCATCAGACCCGGCGGGACGAGCAGGTCGCGTCGCATCACCGGCACGGCAACGTCCGTCCCACCGCGCGCGTCGTCACGGCCCGATCACCGCGACCCGTTCGGGCACCAGACGCATCCGCACCCGGTCACCGATGGCCACCGAAGTGTTCGTCACGGCGTCGATCTCGCCGATCGGAGTGTCGATGCGCACCCGCGGACCGCCCGGGAGTTCGGCGACGAGCACGACGGTCGCCGCCGCGTCCTCGGCCTCTCTGGACGACAGCGGGCCGATCGACACCGACTCGGGCCTCAGACCGAGCCTGCGGGAGCCGTCGGGAAGGTCCAGCGGCATCCCACCGAGCACGGTGTCGGCCATGCCCGACCGGACCTGGGCGTCGATGACGGTGGTGGCGCCGAGGAATCGCGCGGTCCACTCGTCGACCGGGCGTCGCCACAGCGCCGCCGGGGCGTCGGTCTGGATCATCACCCCGTCCCGCATCACCGCGATCTCGTCGGCCATGGTCGCGGCTTCGGTATGGTCGTGCGTGACCACCATCGTCGGGACGCCTGCCGCCCGGACGATCTCTGAGATCTCCACGGCCAGTTCATCTCTCATACGACGATCGAGGGCCGCGAGCGGCTCGTCGAGCAACAGCAGACGCGGACGGGGGGCCAGCGCGCGCGCAAGTGCGACCCGCTGCGCCTGACCGCCCGACAGGGTGTCGACGAGACGTGTGTCGTAGCCGGCGAGGCCGACGACGTCGAGCATCTCCCCGACTCGTGCGGCGATGGCGCGGCGCGACCAGCGCCGCATCCGGAGTCCATAACCGATGTTCGACGCGACGCTGCGTCCGCCGAACAACTGCCCGTCCTGGAAGACGACGCCGAAGTCCCGGCGATGGACCTCGACACCGGCGAGGTCGACACCGCCGAACCGCACAGTTCCCCGGACCGGGGACTCGAGCCCGGCGATCGCCCGGATCAGTGTGGACTTTCCGCACCCCGACGGGCCGAGGATCGCGGTCACGAGCGAACCCTCTCCCCCGAGGCGCCAGGACAGGCCGTCGATGACGGCGTCACCCCCATAGGCGACGGTGAGGTCACTGACTTCCAATGAATTCCCCGAGGTCACAGCAGTGGAACCTCCGAGCGCGGACGGAACGCCTCGACCACGACGACGGCGAGCACCGTCGCGACGACCAGGACCACCGAGGCGGCCATGGCGGTCGCGAGGTTGTCGGCGCCCGGCCGGTTCAGGGCGGACCCGATCAGCACGGGCAGGGTGGTGGTGTCGGCGCGTGCGAGAAAGCTGGTGGCGCCGAACTCGCCCAGTGCCATGACGAAGGCGAAACCGCCGGCTGCTCCGATCGACCTGCCGACGATCGGCAGGTCGACCGTGGCGAACACCCGAATCGGTCTGGCCCCCAACGTCGCCGCCGCATGCCGGAGCCGGGCGGGTACCGATTCGAGGGCGGGCATCATGATGCGGATGACCACCGGTATGGCGATGAGCGCCTGGACGAGCGGGATGACCGCAGGTGACGCGGCGATCTCGTACGGCAGCGATGCCAGCACGATCAGGTATCCGAATCCCAGTGTGACAGCGCTGATCCCGAGTGGCACGAGCGAGATGGCCGACCCGATCGCCCCGACCACCCCGTGTGCCCGGTGCAACGCGACGGCGGCGAGGGTCCCGACCGCCAGCGCGATCGCGGTCGCCGCGGTTGCGGTCACCAGTGAATAGCGCAGACTCTCCAGCGGTGTCACGCCATTGACCGGTTCGGCCAGTGCGCGATAACCGGCGAGCGTCCAGTCGCCGTGCGCGACCGGCCGGATCGACCGCACCACCAGCACCAGGACGGGCCCGACGAGGAGCAGCGCCGTCCACACCCCGACCACCCAGACGGCCGGCCGTGTCCACCGGCCGCCGACGACCCTGCGGTCGCGTTCGGTCCGTCGCCTGGCGCCACCCGATCCTCGGCCCGCCGGGTCGGCGAACACCCGCGTCAGCAGCAGCGCGGCGAGGACCACGACGATCTGCAGCATCGACAGCGCGACCGCCTCCGGGATCCGGAAGTACCCGATGGCCTGGGTGTAGATCTCGGTCTCCAGGGTGCGCAGCTCACCGGCGCCGAGGATGATCACGACACCGAAACTGGTGGAGCAGAAGAGAAAGATGAGCGCTGCGGCCGAGGCGATCGCGGGCACGAGTCGCGGCACGACCACGGTCAGCGTCGCCCGTATCCGGCTCGCGCCGAGCGACCGTGCCGCCTCCAGCAGCCGTGGGTCGAGGTTGCGCCAGGCTGCGCCGACGACGCGCACGACCACGGCGACGTTGATGAAGAC
Organism: Gordonia sp. HS-NH1; assembly: GCF_001418765.1. Lineage (NCBI taxonomy): Bacteria > Bacillati > Actinomycetota > Actinomycetes > Mycobacteriales > Gordoniaceae > Gordonia > Gordonia sp. HS-NH1. The sequence continues at coordinate 8,794 of NZ_LIYC01000016.1, read as the reverse complement.
ATGCGCCGCGAGCACGGCCGGTAGCCCGGACTCGATGTGCAGGAATGCCAACGGGCCGGACAGCAGCGAGCGGAACGCCACGCCGACGACGACCGTCGGCAGCACGAACGGCACCGTGACCACGACGGCGAGGACGACCGCGGTGGTCCCGCGGACCCGGGCGAACAACCACGCGATGGGTGCCGCGGCGGCGAGTGCCAGGACGGTCGAGGCCGCCGCCTGCCCCAGGGTGACGCCGAGAAGTCCCAGCGCGTCGGTGCGTTCGAGCAGTTCGCCCAGGCCGGTCCCCGAGTCGCGGGCGATCGACACGGCGCGCCGGACGAGCGCGACGACCGGCCACGCGAACAGCACCACGATGAACACAGCCGGGATCACCCACAGCGCCACCGGTCCGGCAGCCCGGGTGGTTCGGGTCACCGCCGTCGCGGCTCGGGTCACCGAGGCATCACCGGCCGACCGCGGCACGCCACTGATCGAGCCACATCTCGCGGTTCTCCGCGATCGTGGCGGGCGGCAGCGACGACATCCAGGCGGGCACCTCCGCGCGCGCCGGCCACCCTTCCGGCAGCGGCGTGTCGCGCTGCACCGGGTAGACGTACATCGACGACGGAAGTTCTTTCTGCACAGTGGGACTGAGCATGAAGTCGACGAGTTTACGTGCGCCGGTGGAGTTCCGGGTGCCCTTCAGGACGCCGATGTACTCGACCTGGGGGAAGCAGCTGTCCAGCAGCGCGCTCGTCCCGGGCGTGGCCGCCGGCGACGAGGCATAGGACAGCACGATGGGCTTGTCACCGCGGCCCTCGCCGGCGGTGAAGAGCTGGTTGTAGGCGACCTCCCACCCCGAGACGACGGTCGCACCGCCACCGACGACCTGTTTCCAGTAGTCCTGCCAGCCGTTTCCGAGCGCACCGACCGTGGTGAGCAGGAACGCCGTACCCGGTGACGATGTCGCGGGGTCGGTCACCACGGTGAGCGCGGCGAACTCCGGCCGGGTCAGGTCGCGAAAACTCGCGGGCGGGGTCAGCGACCTGGATTCGAACCACCCGTCGTCGACGTTGAGGCACACGTCGCCCCGGTCGACAGCCGTCAGCTGCCCCTCCGCGCCGGGCACCGCATAGTCCGCGGCACCGTCGGCCGCGGCGGGCGACTCGTAGGACTCCAGGGCGCCGGCGTCGATCGGCCGTGAGGCGAAGGTGTTGTCGATGCCGAAGACCGCGTCCCCTTTGGGCGCGCCCGGTGTCAGTGACACCGTCGACGCCAATTGCCCCGCATCGCCGGATTTCACGATCTTCAGGGTCAGACCGGTCTCCTGGCGGAACGCGTCGAGCACCGACTCGGGAAGCTCGAAGGAGTCGTGGGTGAGCAGCGTGACCTCGGCACCCGACGACGAGTCGTCGGCGCATGCACTCGCGGTCGTCGCCACCAGTGCGATCGCGGCCGCGGCGACGACCGCGCGCGTCAGTCGCGATCTCCCGCGTCGACGACCCGGCAAGCCGTCGGTGCGCAGCTCGTTCACATCAGACTCCTGTTCGACCCGTCCGTGTTCCCCGAATTCTCTTCATCCAACCAGGTTGCCGACAGGGCGCTCGATTCGACCGACTGAACATCACTTCAGTAACAATTGCATCAATAACCACATAAACCTCACCCGTAACGCCGTCACGGCCTGGACATTGGAACCCGCAGGGGGCTTAGAATGACCCGCGACGACTCGGGTGAGAGGATGGACTGTCGCGACCCGACACCCGGGCGGATGACACGACCACGAGGCGCAGCACGGCTCTCCCGCCGGCGCCACGACCGTTAGGACACACCAGTGCGTTTCTCCCGGCCACCGAGGTTGCGGCCCGGCAATGCCCCGCATCGAATCCGGACTCGTCGCCTCCTCGTCGCCGTGTCGGCGCTGGCGGCGGCCACCTCGCTCGCCCTGCCGGTTGCCGCACAGGCCGCACCCGCCCCGAAGGTCGATCAGCGCGTTCTGGACTCGCTCGGCGCGTTCGCACCCGCGATCATCGGTTCGGTGGCGACGCCCGGACCCGACGGCAAGGTCTCGGCCGATCTGCTCCGTCAGGCCCAGTCGTTCGCCAACACTCCCGGGATGCCCGGCGAGGTCAGCAAGATCTGGCGCTCGATCGCCGACTTCCTGGGCGAACCCGGCCGCAAGCAGGCCGCGCGTGAACTCGCCGCCGAGCGCAAGCCCGGCGACCCGGAGATCCCGCAGGGCCCGAACGCCCCGAAGATCCAGGAATTCCTCTACCCGACCTTCGGCCTCGGCTGCATCCCGGGTGGCGGGTCGCTCGGGCGCGCCCTGGTCACCGCGGGACCGCAGGAGGCCCCGGCTCCCGGCCCCAAGCGCGGCGAGAGCGGCTACGTCTACACCTCGCTCGGCACCGGCCCGGCCATCGACAACAAGGCCGCACCCCTCACGGTGAGCTGGTTCAACGTCGACACCGGCCGCACGGGCATGACGACGCTGAAGCGCAATCCCAAGATCAACGTCCAGGAGGGACCCGGCACCTTCACCGGTATCTCGCGGACCGGCAAGGGCCGTGTCATCTCGGCGATCCACGGCAACGTGACCACCAAGACGAAGGGCAAGGTCGTCTCCTGCACGATCGTCCCGGTCATCGGACTCGCGATCATCTGACTCTCCCCCTCTCACAGACGAAGGCACCCCGGCACATCGCCGGGGTGCCTTCGTCGTGACACCGATGTTCGGACAGTCACCACCCCCATGGCGTACAACTAGGTGTCGCCACCAGTCGTGAGGAGTTCTCGATGGGACCCGTGCTCGGTGAGCTGTTACCCCTTGCGGTCGGTGTCGCGGTGTCGCCGATCCCGATCATCGCGGCGATTCTCATGCTCCTGGGCCGCCACGCGCGCACGACGAGTATCGGGTTCGCGGTCGGATGGCTCGTCGGCATCGTCGTCGCGGTGGTCGTGTTCGTGGCGCTCGGCAATGCCGTCGACATCGGCGGTTCGTCGTCGGGCACCGGCTGGGTCAAGATCGCGCTCGGCGGTGTGTTGCTCGTCGTCGGCCTGCGCCAGTGGCGTTCGCGAGACGCGGAGTCCGCGACGCCGAGATGGATGTCGGCGATCGACGAGATGCGGCCGCTGACCGCGCTGGGAATCGCGTTCGCGCTGGCGGCGATCAATCCGAAGAACCTCGTACTCTGCGCGGCGGCGGGGGTCACGATCGCCTCCGGCGCGCTGTCGGCGTCCGGCGACGTCGTCGCCGTCGCGGTGTTCGCGCTTCTGGCCTCGACCTCGGTCGTGGTGCCCGTCGTCGGTTTCCAGGTCGCGGCGGCACGCCTGCGCGGCCCCCTCGACCGCCTGAAGTCGTGGCTGCAGGCGAACAATGCGACCGTGATGGCGGTGCTGATCCTGGTGATCGGAATCGTGTTGATCGGCAAGGGAATCGGCGCGGCGAGCGGATAGGCACACCGAGGACACGGCTCGCCCGGCCACAGGCGAAGACGCAGGTCGCCGCGGGTTCGGTCTCTCGCTGATCGCGCCCGTGTCACAGGTCGGACTCGCGACTTGCCGCGGCCGCCGCCCGCGTGGTCTCGTGTAACTCGAGTCCCATCTGTCACACCCGCCACACGTGGCGGGTGCTCGGTTGTCATCACCGGGGTTGCCATAAGGAGAGCCATGTCCCTCACGTCTCGGTTCACGCGCACCGACGCCGACCGTCGCGTCACCCGCAACCGCGCAATGCGACGCTGCGGTGCCGGACTCATAGGTGTGGCGATGGCGGCGGCCACACTCACCGCCACGTCGGCACCCGCGGCCGCCGAGCCACTCATCCCGGCGAACATGCTGGGTGCGCTGTCGATCCCGTTCGACGCCGAGCTGGCGGGCGCGATCCGTCTGCTGAAGGCTGCAGGCGTCGACCAGATCGCCGTTCAGGCCGCGCAGACGATCATGGGCAGCGCCGGGCAGCTGTCGGTCGAGGACATCGCCGGTCGTGCGGGAGCCCTCCCGCTGCCGGCCGCCGCCGAGGGTGCACCCGCGTCGGCCGCCACTCCCGCCGCCGCGCCGACCGATCCCATCGCCCTGCTCCGCACGCTGGGGATCCAGACACTCACCCCGTCGGTGTCGCCGTTCTGCACCGCACCGACCGCCGACAACCCGCTCGGTCTCGTCACCGCCGGCGCGGGAGCCGTGGCGGGTCCGTGGCCGATGAAGACCGATCCGCTGACCCAGCTCAAGCCGCTGCTGGACATGATCCCCGGCGTCAAGCTGCCCGAGAAGCTGAACCTCGTCGACAAGGGAGAGACCGCCTACGCGTTCGTGCCCGCCTCACCCACGGCCGGCAGCGGCGGCACCATGCAGGTCGCCTGGTTCAACACCAGCACCCTGCAGGGCGGATTCGCCGATCTCGACCCGATCACCGATCAGACCGCGCTGACCGCACTGCCCCTGCTGTCCGGGGTTCGCCTGGCACCGGTGAAGACCGGCAGCGGCACCATCCTGTCCGCGGTCTTCGGCAACGCGAGCAACGGCACCCAGAACTGCTGGTTCCTACCGGCCGTCGGCGTCGTCAACGCCTGAGCCGCAACGCCTTCGGTACTCGCCTCCTCTCACAGAACGAACTGACGACACATGAACCCCCACGGCAACGCTTCGAAACCCCGGAGTGCCCATCTCGCCCGTGCCCTCGCGGCCGCTGCGGCCCTGACGATCGTCGTGGCCCCGGCCGCGCTCGGCCTGACAGCGACCGCCGCCGCCGAACCGACCCCGGGGACATCGACACCGGACTCATCGACACCGGGCACATCCGCCCCGGCCTCGGAACCGTCGACCGCGGACGGGGCCGCCCCCGCCGACGACAACGCGGGCACCGTCGACACCCGGGGTCCGGGACAGGCCCCGGGCGCGGTCTACGCCAATCGTGAACTCTCCCGGGCCCGTACGGTCAGCGGCGCCGCATCGGGCAACGACTTCACCTACTGGAGCACCGGCGCCGACGGCAAGGCCCATCTCTCCTCCGGCGTGCTGATGGTGCCCACCGGGCGCGCCCCGGCCGGCGGCTGGCCGATCGTCGCCTGGGCGCACGGTTCGCGCGGCATCGCCGACAGATGCGCGCCGTCGACACGGCCCACCGCCGAGGACACCGAGGAGCTCAAGCGCTGGCTCGGACGTGGATATGCCGTCGTCAGTACCGATTACGCCGGTGTCGGTACGCCCGGCACCCCGCAGTACTACGACCTCGAGGCCACCGCTCGCAACATCGTCGACGCCGTGCGCGCCTCGCGTGACATCGCCGACAACCTGTCGCGCTCGTGGGCGGTCGTCGGCGAGGGACAGGGAGCGGCGGCCGCCATCACGCTCGCCCGGTTGGCCCCGACGATCCAGGGCGGCAAACTCGACTTCAAGGGTGCCGCGGCCAGTTCGATCCCGGCCCAATTCGGTTCGCTGGTGGCCAATCTCGGCCCGTCGTCGGCCGCGATGCCGTCCGGGCTGGCCGCCGACGCGCTGTACACACTGAGCGCGATCCGCAACGCGCAGTCCGACATCGACCTGGACGCCTACCTGACCGACGCCGGGAAGAAATGGATGACCAGGGCCGCCGCCTCGTGCGCGACCGAATTCGTCCGCGAGGTCGACGGTCTGGCGATCGGCTCGCTGTTCACCAAACCCCTGTCGGGGAACACCGAACTCACCGCGTTGCTCACCAAGGCGACCGAATTGCCCACCCGTGACTTCGAGCGTCCCGTCCTGATGACCCAGACACTGCAGGACACCTCCGTCGTCGTGCCGCTCACCCTCAAGTACCTCAACGACGCCCGGGCCGGTGACACCAAGGTGTCGGCACGCACGTACCTGACACTCGACGGCACGCACTCGAAGCGACTCTCCGACACCGACATCCGTGGGTTCGTCGCCCGAATCCTGCGGTGAATCGAGCATTCCGGATCGTCTATGCGGCCGCCGCCGCGGCAGCGACGATCACCGGGTCCGCCGGTGGCCGGCGCAGCGCCGAGATCACCAAGCCGCTGCCGATCGTGCTGCTCGCGGCACGGGTGGCCGCAGGTGCTCGACGTCGCCCGGTGGCCGACACCGTCGCACTGGCGGCCGTACTCGGGTTCTCGGCCGTCGGCGACCGACTGATGCTGCGGGAGGAGTTCGAACACGACGACCCGGTGGCGAAGGATCGATTCCTCCGCAGGGGCGCAGCCTCTTTCGCGGGTGCGCAACTGAGCTACGCGGCCGCGATGTGGCGCGCCGGCGCACGACCGTCGGTCCGTACCGTCGCACCGCGGATGAGCATCCTCGCCGAATCGGCGACGGTGCTGGCCCGCCACCGTCCGGCACTCCTGCCGGTGCTGAGTACGTACGGCAACACGCTCGCGACGATGTCGGCGCTGGCGTCGGACGTACCCGCACCGCAACCGCGGATGCGCGCCGGCGGATGGTTGTTCCTGCTCTCCGATCTCGCGATCATCAACCGACGGCACCTGGTCGGCGATCCGCGACTCCGGGTGGCCGGCGAGGCCTGGGTGCTCGCGAGTTATTTCACCGCGCAGTACCTCTTGGTCGGCGGACTGGCCGACCGGTAGGTCACGCGACCGCGCGACCCGAACACGTCGAGTACTTCGGGTTGGTCATCGGGAAGAACGCGAGCGCGCCGATCTTCTGCCGGATCGTGAAGGCCACGGGGCCGCTTCCCGGGTGGATGTCAACCTGCCACTTGACCGTGTACCCCCGGCCGGGGACCGTCGTGACGCCGGTCCGTCCGGTGCGGAGATTCCGCCACGACACCGACACCTCGTAGGTGTATTCGAGTGCGACGCGCTGCGCGCGGTCGGTGCCGATGAGCGCGATGACCGGGCCGGGGAGGCCGTCGGCCGGGTGCTGGATCTGGTTGAACACGTCGACCCGGACCTTGACCGTGCCCGCGGGCCACGGGTTGACGCTGTCGCACCGCAGCGTGGTGACGTAGTTCGCCCCGTGGTCGGCTGGTGCCGCCGCGGCGACACCGGTGCCGAACAGCATCACCGCCAGCCCCATCACGGTTCCGACCACCATCGCGACCGTCCCCCAACCGATGCGCCGGACCCTGCTGTTCCCGACGCCGACCGTGTTCTCCCCGCTGATCATGGAGGCAGTCTAGAGCCGTGCACGGGTGACGTCTGCCAGAATCGATCCATGCCGAAGATCCAGATCGCCCAGGAACCCGCGGCCGACGAACTCCTCTCCAGCGATTCGTTCGCCCTCCTCACGGGAATGCTGCTCGACCAGCAGTTCCCGATGGAGCGGGCGTTCGCCGGGCCGGCCAAGATCCGCGATCGGTTCGGCACGATGGACCCGGTCGAGATCGCCGACGCCGACCCCGAGGCGTTCGCCGACCTGTGCGCCACACCCCCGGCCATCCACCGCTACGGACGCTCGATGGCCGGTCGGGTCCAGGCACTCGCGAAGGTCGTCGCCGAGGAGTACGGCGGGGATGCCGCGCGCATCTGGACCGAGGCCTCCGACGGTGCGGACCTGATGAAGCGGCTGCGCGCACTGCCCGGGTTCGGCGACCAGAAGGCCAAGATCTTCGTCGCCCTGGTCGCCAAGCAACTCGACGTCAAACCGTCCGGCTGGACCAAGGTCGCCGGGGACTACAGCAAGAAGGGATTCCGTTCGGTCGCCGACGTGACCGGCCCGGAGTCGCTGCAGAAGGTCCGCGACTTCAAGAAGGCGGCAAAGGCCGCGAAGGCCGCGCAGGCCTCGGGCACCGACTCCTAGCAGCGACACCGTCCGCCGGAATCGCGCAACCCTCACCCCGAACGCACACCGGTTGGCCTAGGGTCGGACACCATGGAGTCCCTTCCGGATCGGTCTCTCCCCGACCGTCCCGTCCCCGGTCGACGAGAAGTCGAGCGTCGTCAGGCTGCGCTCGATCCCGGCCGTGCTCTCGTCGAGATGCCCTTCCGAATCGGATTCGCCGTGACCGGCGTGGTGTTGAGCGCCGCCGAGTCCGCCGTCACGATCGCCCGGGTCACCGCCAGCAGCGTCCAGCACGAACTCGCGCTGGCCGTCGGCGTCGACGCCGACGAACTGGGCAGTGCCCGCACGCCGCTCGCCCTGCTGAACCAGTTGTCCGAACTACTCGGACCCGACCGGCCGTTCGGGCGCATCCTCGCCAACGGCGGGCCACTGGAGCGGTTGCTGAACCCGGGCGGTGTCATCGACCGTTTGACCGCGCCCGACGGCCCACTCGAGAAGCTCACCGCCAAGGGCGGGCTCCTCGATCAGATGGCCGACGAACGCGGCATCCTGATCCGGCTCACCGCCAAGGACGGCCCCCTGGACCGGTTGACCCGCCCCGGCGGCGTCGTCGACCAGTTCACCGAGAACGAGGGCATCCTCGAACGCCTGACCTCCGAGGGCGGGATCGTCGACAAGCTGACGGCACCCGACGGCGTGCTGGAGAAGGTCACCGCGGCCGGCGGCATCCTCGATCGTCTCGCCGCCGACGGCGGGCTGCTCGATCAACTCGTCGGTGAGGACGGCGCGGTCGAACGGGCCATCGCCCCCGGCGGGCCGCTGGACCGGATCACCGAGCTGACCGAGGTCATCGGCCAACTGGCGCCGAACCTGCTCGCGATGCAGGACACCGTGCACGAGCTGGCCGAGACCGTCGACCTGCTCAACCAGACAGTCGCTCCCCTCGGCGGCCTCGCCGAACGACTCCCCAAACGACTCACCCGCCCCCCCAAGGGTTCTGGCGGCAACGGCAACGGGGACGCCGCTCCCGCCGACTCGAACGGATACCCGCGGGCCTAGCTGTACTGACCTGAGA
>NZ_LIYC01000015.1:104186-104297 GCF_001418765.1 Gordonia sp. HS-NH1 | reverse complement strand
ACATTCGTTCGATTTCGAGGATTTTCCACAAGCCGGGGATCGCGAAATTTTCGACTGTGCAGTCGATTTCGTCGACTGTGCGTAAATCGTTGACAGTGGTGAACTCCCGTC